>JAIXVG010000587.1 GCA_027483145.1 Planctomyces sp. | reverse complement strand
GCTGCGACTTTCTGCCGCAGTACCACAGCCGGCCCTCCGCATCGAAGTAACCAACATCCCCCATCCGGTGCAGCGTCTCTCCTGTGGTCGAATCGGTCATCTTTGCCAATGCCGTCTGCAGTGGCCGCTCGAAATACCGCTCCGTTACCACAGGTCCCCGCGCGACAATCTCTCCGATCTGATTAGCGGACAACTGGCTCGACAACTCATACGTGGCCACCGCTTCATCGGTAATCGGCATGATCGACACCGTGACCGGCGAAGCAGGTCGGCCGATACACGTACCTGCTCCCTGTCTGGTCAACTGACTCGTTTGTGACAAGATTTCATCACTGCCAATCACAGCCACCGGCAGCGATTCAGTCGCTCCATACGGTGTATAAATCTGGACGCCAGGCGCCAGCATGGAAGTCAATTGCTGCAGCGTGGCAGGAGGAACAGGAGCACCCGCCGACAAGATGCGTTTCAACGTCGGCAACCGAATTTGCTGGGCTTGCTTAGCCCTGACCAGGCGATTCAGCAGTGCGGGTGAGCCAAACAAATTAGTACAGCCAAACTCTTCGATCGGGCCAAAGATGTGATCGGGGTCAACCCTGGCTGGACGGGTCGCATCCATCTCGGGAACAATCGCCCGCATTCCCAATGCTGGTGCAAATAAGGCAAACAGTGGAAACGTACACAAGTCGACTTCGCCCGGCACAATTCCAAACAGCGATTTCAGCGACTCGACCTGCGCGTTGAAAATCTCGTGTGTGTATTCGACCCCCTTGGGAACGCCTGTACTGCCACTGGTAAACAAAATGGCTGCCAGCTCTTTGGAAGCTGGCTGATGCGGCGTAAACGCTTTGGTTTTGCTCCCTTTCACTAACAAATCGGGAACCGTCTCCCCAGACCACCCCCACCGTTTGCCAGCCGTAACCAGTTTGCCAATTGTGCTCCGCCCCCACCCAAAAAGCAGCCGAGCCAGATGGGCCTTGGGAATACCAATAAAGGCCGACGGGGCCACTTCAGCGATGCACTGCTTGAGGTACTTCAGGCCGATGCCGGGATCAATCAAGACCGGAGTGGCCCCCGCTTGAAACAGCGCAAATGTCAACACGAAAAACTCGCGAGACGGCGGGACCATCAATATCGTCCGCGAACCTGGGCCAATCCCATACTCTTTCAGACCACAGGCCACATCCCGCACTTCATGCCACAACGAAAGATAACTGAGATGGTCGTAGGCTCCACCCCCTAACGGCACCGACAACGCCCATTGCTTCGGTGCCTCCCGCGCTTGACGCTCAACATGCGACGAGATATTCACAGAAAAGGTGCCCATCGAAAAGGTGTCAGGAACCATTTTTATCTTTTTTGTTGCCGCCGCTCGGGTTTCTTTCGATGTTTCACTCCATTAAAGCCGAATTCCGGCAGAGTGATTCACACAGATCGAGTCTCATCTTTGTGTGCCACTAGCTTCGCCAGTGCCTTAATCAGATCGAACGGATCACACTGACACAGCTAACTGCATATGTATTCTCCGTCACAATTCATCCCAGAACTCGGTTCTGCTTGCTCGAAACCCGAATTTGATCCGACCAAGTAGCTGCATCAATGAGTTCTCATCGAAGCTTACATTACTGCCTCTCGCGGCCTTGCGTTCGGCCGTCAAACCCATGCTAAGACGCGACACTCAGCCGCCATGCGGCATACACCAGTACTCATTCCCCACCCAATCCCATTTGCTAACAGCAACACCCCCGCCGCCGGCCAGCGATATCGGACCAGCAACACTCCCAACAATAGCGATAGCCCGACCCATTCCCAATGGACTACCGGCCAGTTCATTACACCCCCCTCACCACTCCCCAGCCACGACTTCGCCGTCATCCATACCGCTAACCTCGCCACTGTCGCCAGCACCACCGCATTCACTGCAGCCAACCCCCCCATTAGCGGCTCATATCGGCGTAACCATTCCACCAGCGGTGCCAGCGTCAAAACCAGTACAAAACTGGGAACGAACGTCACCCATGTGGTCACCACCGCTGCCAGTAAGCCAATTCCTGCTGCGTTCTCGCCAGTTGCTGCGTTTCGCATCGCCCCCACATGGGCCACAAACTGCACCACCTGAATCAATGGCCCTGGCGTCATCTCGGCCACACTAAGCCCTAACTGAAACTCCTCTTCCGTCACCCAGCCCAGCTTTTCGACCGCGACCAGCCGCACGTGATCAAGAATTCCGTACGCACCCCCAAATGTCAGCACCGCTGTTTCACTGAAGAACCAACCCTGCTTGACAACGATATGAGTGTCCCCCAGCAAGGTCGATAACCCCCATAGCGGACCAAGCCAAACGGCAATTCCAACGGCAAGCTGCATAAGCGCCTTCCGCACTCGCGGCCGATTCCCAACACTTGCGCCAGCTTCATCACCGGTTGTGATAGTCGCAGTCGTTTGTTCTTCTTCACTGATAGGTCCTGACCCCAACGGCAATTCAGCTTCCGGCTTTGCGATGAATGCCCGCGGAAAACAGCAACCCGTTATCAGTGCGATACCCACAATCATTGGATATCCACATAGTTGAGCGAACAGCGCAACCAATGCAGCGACGAATATCACGACTTGGGCGCGCCGCTGAATCACCCTGCCAAACAGCTTCCACCCGGCATACCAGATGATCGCTACCAGCGCCCCCTGCGAGGCTCGGGCCATGTTCGAGCTGGCCCAGGCTGGCCCATAGGCGTTGTATAAAAACACCGCCAGCAAAATCGACAGAAAGCCCGGCAGAATAAACAGGCCTCCCGCGATCAACCCTCCCAGCCAGCCATGCAGTCGCCAACCACAATAGGTGACTACTTGCTGGGCTTCCGGGCCGGGGATCAATGTGCAGAATCCCAGTGCTCGCGAGAACTCAGTCCGACTCAGCCACTGCCGCTCTTCGACGATCAGTCGCTGGATCATTGCTAACTGAGCTGCGGGGCCACCAAAGCTGAGGGCCGCAATTTTCAGCCAGGCACCACACGCGGCAGCAAGCGAAACACGATTGGGGCGATCATCAATCGACCCACCACTGGGGGGAGACTGTTCGAGCGAACCAGCCACCTCAGAATCAGCCTTGTTCCTCTCAGCATTCGAGGTAGGTAGCATCAGCACAGCCCCACTGGGGTACTAAGCCACTCGATTGCGTCTCACGGTGTTTGCTTTGTCCCAACCACCGTCGATTGAACGCTCTAGCCCCAGGCGAGCCGACGGTGTGAGCGGTCGAGTTCTTCACAGGTGGTTCGGCCATCCAGTGGCTTTATTACGCACTCTAGCAAAGTACCGCGCCGTCACCACAACACAGGCATCACTCAAGTCGCGGCTAACTCTTGCTGGCAACTAATCCAGACCTACGCCAGCACTGCAAGCTCAGGGCTTCGCTCAGCCATCAATCCAGCACACAGGAAGCAACAACTACGAAGCGTTTGCTGCCCGTTCTGCTTCTTTTTGAGCCAGCTTGTGCTTCAGGTCCGACAACTGGGCACGAAACCGGGCCGCATGCCACAAATAAGTGCTTCGCTTGACCGAACTTCCAGCCAGCATGGCCAAGTGGTTGTACTTCTCGGCCAGGGCCTGCTTAACAGCAATCTTGTTATTCAACTCTTTCAACATCGTCGCCCTATCCAAACAGAAGCCAGCCAAAACGAATCCAAACCAAGGCCAAACACCTATCCCCTGCGTAACGCCAACACGAAAGAGCAAGCGCCAAACGGGCCCCGAAGTGTAATCCATCGCCCTTCGCCTGTACATCATCCCCCACCGCGCAACGGTTGAGGAGCGCCAACACCCTTGGCCCGGACCAGCATAAAGACGGGCGAAATTTACTTAAGTCTCTACTTTGAAAGGACTTAGTCGGCGCCTACAGGTTGACCGTCTTAATGTCGAACAGCGGCTCCAAATTCGTTAGCCGCAGGACCATCCGCACGTCATCTGAAGGATTGTACAGTTCAACCCGGCTCACTCGCTTCCGCAAGCTCGTCAACAGCCCCAACATCCCGCTCGGCATCAGCTTCACACCGCTGCAGTCGAAGGCCAAAACTTCCGTTTTGTGTTCATCCAATAACTTCGTCAACTGGTCGCGATAGCCAGCAATGCAAACTTCGTCGGGAACATCCATCCCGGCAAACCCCACCACCGTCAGCGGGCCGACCTGATAGACTTTCAAAATACTCCCATCAGCCGAAATGGGAAGGGCTGCATTCTTACCCACGGGAGTCGTGTCCATCGCGTCCCACCCTCAAAGTCTCATCAAGCAGAGAAACAAACCAAACCTATATTGAAAGCATACCGCCCTTCGCTCCTTGCTGCCACATGAAACCACTAACTCCCCACCAAACCCGGGTTTCTACTCATCGGCCCGCCAGCAATCCATGCGGCCAGTCTTCAAATCATCTATGCTCTCTCATTACGAACTCAACGGCCAAAACCGTCACTCATTTTGTTCCGCCAATGGGCTGCTTCACCAATCCCAATCGTAATTCTTCTCTCCTATGAATCTGTCATCACCCGCCGACACCGCTGCCAGCTTCCCCTGGGTCGATACCTTTGCCGAAGCGTTCCCCATCACCGGCCTTCGCCTCATCGTAACAGCCGTTGATCGGCACTGGACCGAAGTGGCCGCCAACGTCTTTTGCGGTAATGCCACCAGCGTCATTGCCTGCGATGTCGAAGCTGGCGTCGAACGCTTCTTATCAGCCACTGAAACCCCCGATGGCCGACCAGGCGTCAGCTTGCTCGCCTTCGGTTTCAGCCGCGACAAACTGGGACAAGCCGTCGCCAGCCGTGTCGGTCAATGCATTCTCACCTGCCCCACCACCGCCTGCTTCAACGGCATCGAAGACTCCCCAGCCGACAAACAAGTCTCCATCGGCGGCCTCCTCCGCTTCTTTGGTGACGGGCACCAGATCTCGAAACGAATCGCCAACAAACGTTACTGGCGCATCCCCGTGATGGACGGCGAGTTCCTCTGCGAAGACAAATTCGGCACCACCAAAGGAGTCGCCGGAGGAAACCTGCTCATTGGCGCAACTCGCGCCGACTCAGCCCTATCCGCCACCATGGCTGCCGCAGAGGCCATGCGCCAGGTCCCCGGTATCATCCTTCCGTTTCCTGGTGGCATCGTCCGCAGCGGCAGTAAAGTCGGCTCTCGCTATCCCAAGCTGAAGGCCAGTACAAACGATGCCTACTGCCCCAGCCTCATGACCCAGGTCGCCAGCGAACTTCCAGCCGGAACCGAGGCCATGTACGAGATTGTCATCGACGGCCTCTCGCTTGAAGCCGTCCGAAATGCAATGCAGGCCGGCCTCGCCTCACTATCGACCGCACCCCACCTCACCATCATCACCGCAGGCAACTACGGCGGTAAACTCGGCCCCTATCACATCTACCTGCGCGACCTTATCTCGTAACTTGTTTCACACCGGTCGGCACCACCTCAAGCCGCTCGTTGGATCGCTAGCTCATCCTGCGTCTCGATTGGCCCATTCCCTGCGACATCAGCTCTCTCCATCCCATCAAGCTGCGCCATTTCCCAGTCCGGATTTCGTTCGGCCCGTCCTCGCCGTTTCACCGGGTTGACTGGATCATGAACCTGCGTCTGAATCGCCTCACGAACTAGATGCAGCACTCGCGCCTTCTGCAGCGCCTGATAAAACGCATAGACCGTCGTCCATCGTGGAAAGTCGTGTGGAAGCATCCGCCAGACACAACCAGTTTGCCATCGATAGTTAATGGCATTCATCACTTCACGCGTGATCGTTACTCGTGGCTGCGGAATTTCGGGCGACTGCCTCAAGATCCCGTCAACACGCCGCCAAATCACATCGGTCAAATCACTTGGGTAAGGCTTTCTTGAACTCATGCTGGCAGGCCTTTGTTCATTACGAATGTTAATCATGGCAGGTCCATCAATTACAAAAAACAAATCCAGATACCCGTTCAGCCAACAACCAATCAACGCTTGCCAAGCACCAGCTCAGCGGCAGGTCACCGTTCGAATTCAGGCCAACTTCTCGCTGCGCTCACCAAGCTCGTTCAAGCTCGGTCGCAGCCACTGGCGACAAAGCGCCGTCATCGGAATCCCCTGCCGGGCCGCTTCTGCTTGAATCTGCAACCAATCACTACTGGCCAGCGTCACGGTCAGCGGCCGGTACTTCGGTGACGATAACTTCCGCACTGCCGTTCGACTGGAGTCATGTCGCATGGTGGTTCTTCCTTTCTCTCAGCATTCTGGGGATCGACGACAAATCAAGAGTGTGTTCACAAATGTACAGTAATGTGCCAGTAGATTCCAGCCGAACTGTTCTCTTGTTCTCCTTTTTCTTGTAGATTGTTCATAAATGTTCAGATCCTGTTCAGATCACTTCTGAAGTCCCACCTTTTCCTCAGTTCGTCAGGAATCCACATGACGGGGGGCCCGCAAACCCTTGGAAGTCGGCTGCGCCAACTGCGCCAGCAACGCGGCATCACCCAGGGAGACTTAGCCACTCAGGCTCAAGTCTCCCGGACAACACTCGCCCACCTTGAAGCCGACAAGACGACCGCACAAGGGGCCACCCTCGGTCGGCTCGCCGCAGCACTCAACCTGCCACTGGCCACCCTTGTCACTGGCGAGGGTTATCTCCCAGATCCAGCTACCCTGCCCAAGGTCGACACTGGCTCGAACGCCGGGTCAGTTGAACCCAGCCAGTTGGCTGCAGCCCGCTTTCAATTCGACGCCACTGGTAACCCGGCTGTCGATCGTCTCGCCCACCGACGCCCCGACTTGTTTGTCGGCTGGTCACCGCAGGAGTGGGACGAACTAGTCAGTGCCTTTGGCAGTGGGGGAGAACTCACCGATAGTGGTGCCGAAGAACTGGCCGAGTCGATCAACCAGAACATGACCACGCTTTATCAGTTGCGCGTCGTGTTAGGGACCCATTTGCGCGATGTCGCCCGTAAGCTCATCGCGACGCTCCACGACGAAGTTCAAGTGAAGTCACCAAACTCTCAGCCATAGCACTTCAGCTAATAGCTGATCTGAGGTCGCAGCCTAACCTGACTGCAACACACTTCACCCAAGGAATGATGGCAGTCATCACTCAATCTCTGGGTGATATCCCCGCTCTGGCAGCTCAATCCGGTACAGGCTTTTGCCAGCGGTCACATACAGCGTCTGATCGCGTGGGGCTTTGCCAAACGTGCAGTTCGTTGGCATCTCGGGCAAAGGAATCAACCCAGTCTGCTGGCCTGTCGGGTCGATCATCACAATTCCCATGCGGGATGGGATTCGTAACGCGCCGTAAATCGTGCCGCGAGTATCGGTGGTCATCCCATCAATACCGCCATCCTTGCCAAAATCAACCAGGACCGACTTCGCCCCCAGCGTCCCATCAACGTGCACCGGATAGGCAAACAGCCGATAGCGAACCTCGCCCAGTAAACTTCCCGCTGGCTCTAGTCCTGACATGCCATTGTCGGTTTCAGCAACATATAAAACCTTTCCCCCCGGCGACAAAATCACTCCGTTCGGTTTCGAGCAGTCGGTCGTCGCGCGATGTAACGTCCCGTCCTGGTCAAAGCGGTAAACGCTCATCTCGTTCAGTTCCAGGGGCTCGTTCCCCACATATCGTGGATCACTCAAGTAAACCCAGCCCGAAGGATGCACCACCAGGTCATTGGGTGAGTTCAACTTGCTGCCACCAAACTGATCAACCAGGCAAACCAGCGAGCCATCCCCTTTTACTTCGCACAAGCCGCGCCGTCCTGCGTTCGCTCCACAGCACGCCAGCAGTCGCCCCGATTCATCGAAGAACAGCCCATTGCTTTGCAGGCTATTAGCCACAAACACGCTTGTCTGCCCTGTCACAGGGTCATATCGCATAATGCGCCCCGGCTGATCGGGCCGACTGGCAATATCGCTGAAGTAAACCTGCCCGTTCCCCGCAACCGCCACCCCTTCTGTGAACTCCCCTTCCGACCACAACAAAACCGGCTGCGGCAGCTCCTCAGCCTGGCTGGCAACACCCGACCCACAACCAGCAAGTACGATCCAAACCAGCAACCATCGTGATCCAAACGACACAATTCGCAGACCGTTCAAGTGGCTTGCTCGCATATCTGGCCTGGGGTAGGTGGGACAATGGCAGGGAAAAACGGAGGGAGTACTACGCGGCAACACGCGATCTATATCGTATCAGGAAGCGACGCAAATACATCTACCAAAAATGAGTCGGCCGCAGGTCGGCACTCGACTTCAGGCAAGCATGGGCGGCTCAGTCCCTGGGTTCTTGGTCTGCCCGACGCTGACCTCACTGCAACTCGGTTTCGCCACAGCTCCTGCTACAGCGAGCTGATCCTAACAGGCCGACGGCGGTCGCTCGCCAGTTTTCCAACGAGGCACGGAGTATTACCTCGCGAAAAACCAGCCGAAAAATTCCGCCAGTTCGCCCGCTTACTCTCTGGTCTCAACCCCGGTAGCCGGTTGACCATCAGCAGATTGCCCTGCAGCCGCCTGATCCGGGCAGTCACCCGCTTTACCCATCACGGCTGCCACCATCTGCGCGACCGACACTTCCGAGAGCCGCTGCTTCATGGCGTTCTCTGCTTCGCCAAAGAAGACTTCCAGCGTCTCTTGCACAATTGATCCCACGCGGCAGCCTGGATTCGGGTGCAAACTTTGCAGCGAAAAAAAGTCTGCGTCCTCGCCTTCGAGCGCGCAGTAAATATCCAGCAGCGAGATCTCTTCCGCCGGCCGGGCCAGCATCGCCCCCCCTGCGGTCCCCAACCGTGTCTCGACCAGCCCCGCCTGCCGCATAATCCCCAGAATTCGCCGTACCACCACCGGGTTCGTACTCAAGCTCTGCGCGACCGCGTCGGATGTCGTGGGCTTTCCAGCCGAAACTGCCAAATAGCCCATGACATAGGCTGAAAAAGCAAATCGACTGTTCATAAACGGTCATGTCCAATATGGCTGGCAAAGGGGGCGGGCAGCCCAGAGTTACGCGATTGACGGCAGAACTGCCGCATCACAAGCAATGAAATGAAAGAAGGTTACGATTAGCGAGCATTGCTCAGCGAACACCTGTGGCTCCAAGGTCCCCGCAATCACGACTCTCTCAAAACAACCAAATCGTCCACAGGTCGATATTACACTGAATTTCGGCCAACGGGAGTCTTTTCGACGCATCAAAACCCATTCACCCCAAAATTTGGCAATCGTCCGGTTCCTTCCTCAAGTCGGATTTCGCCCCTGGTCTCACCGCTAGCCACCCCCAAAATCGCTCTAGCCCGCAATCTCCCTCAAACAGAAGATTTCGTCGAGTGCCCCCCCTCTCAGGCCGATCTCTCCCAAGTGGTGGCGCTCCATCCACCCGGAAACACACTACCCCGTTTCGCGCCCGACTTCAGGCGAGTCTAGAACGTAAGTCCGCCAGGTTGGGAGCGGAACGGCGTAAGCCATCCGGTTCCGAACATGCATTTTGCAGGCCGTTCAGGATCGCTTGACCCGTACTGGAGGGCTTGCCCCCTGCCGGTACGATTTTGGAGTTAGAGGTCGAACAGAAGTTCAAACGGAACCGGGTGAAGTTTTTTGCCATGAATAATCCCGCCCAGGCTTTTCTTGATCTCAAGTAAATCGCGCAGAAACCAGGACATTGCCGCAGCACCCAAACAGAACACCGAACTCAACAACTCAATCCCCAAGCACCCGATTCACTCGCCGAGCCGATAACTCAACGAGCCGACATAGCAGGCTCAGCCCGGAAACCTGCAGTGGCCCCCAACCCTTCCTATCACCTGCATCTCACCCTGCGAGCATCCTTCCTCGCCCTGGCCATTGTCAGCTTATCCATCAGCCTGCTTTCCGCCGCTGAAATCAGCCCCAGCACCCCAAGCTTGCCCGTCAGCAAAACCTCGCCGCTCGTGGTCAAGTTTCCCGCAGCCATCGATGTCGTCCGCTATTCATTCAGCGACGAAGAAGACATCGACTTCGATGGTCTCCCCGACGATTGGACCCGACGACGTGGCTCCAAGTTCCCCCACTATGTCAAAGGCCAGATCGATCGCACGCATGGCCAGACTGATCTGCGCAGTCTTCGCTTCGATGCCGACGGCGGCCCCGCGATCTATTACTCTGCCCCCGCACCGATCGACCCCGATCACGCCTACATCTTCCGAGGAGCCATTCGTGCTTCGAACGTCGCCCACACCGCCGCGTGCGTTTCCATTTCACTCCTCAACAGCAGACGCCAACGTGTCGCTCGCTACCTCACTCCAGCCATCGTCCACTCTGCCGACAAATGGGAAGAGATCGAGTTGGGCCCCATTTTTCCCAGCGAAGATGTCCGGTACCTTGTCCTCGGTTGCCACCTTGTCCCGGGCGAACAACTCGATGTCTCTGGCTCCATCTGGTTTGATGACCTGTGGGTCGGCAAGCTCCCCCGCATGCAAATCGTCAGCAACTTCCACGCACACTTTGTGAATGCCGATGCTCCAATAATCGTCGCTGCCGACTTAAGCGGACTCGATGGCGGGCATAATTATGTGCTTGACCTCAAGCTACTCGACTTCGATGGCGGCGTGATCGATTCCACCCAAAAGACATTCGCCCCGCTGGCTGCCGCCGCCCCCGTCACCACGCCTGTAGCCGAGGCTCTCCCCCTCGCCACTACTATCCCCAAACCTCCCTCCAGTGCTCGCCGCATCGAATGGGAAATCGAGCGTCAGCCACCCGGCCACTATCGCGTCACTGCCGAACTATTGCGCGACGGCGAAGTGATCGTCAGTCGCGAAACATCCCTCGCGAAAATGCGGCTGCAATCACAGCTAGTCGCCGATGGTGAGTTCGGCTGGTCGGTCCGCGAACCAATCACTGGCTTCACAGCCAAAGAACTGGGAGACATTACTGGCCAGTCGGGGATCAATTGGCTCAAGTATCCCGTCTGGAAACCCGCGGCAGATGGCGACAACGCCACCATTCAAAAGACCCTCGATATTTTTGATGAAATCCAGCAACGGGGCGTTCGGCCCATTGGCGTCTTCTCTGCACCACCAACCGAAATTCGCGCCAAGTTCAACGAGAAGTGGCTCGGCGTCTCCGAAGTCTTTCGTTTAGGACCCCAGTTCTGGAAGCAATCCCTTGAACCGGTCCTCGCCCGTTACTCATCGGTCGTTCGTAACTGGCAACTGGGGGACGATGCCGATACCAGCTTTGTCGGTCTCCGCAACATTCGCGAAGTGATCTCAGCAGTTCGTCAGGAGATTCAACAAATCAGCCGCGGGGCCGATATCGGCGTCGTCTGGGATGGCCCCTATCTAGAGAAAGGCCTCCTTCGCGAAACCCCGAACTTCGCCGCGACCACCTACCACGGCAAGCTCACTCGCTCTTTAAGTGAAGCAGCCACTCAACCCGAGGTGTGGGTCCACTTACCCCCCAATCGACAACAGCACCTCAAAGCCACCGAGCGAGCTTCAGGGATGGTCAAACAACTGATTGCTGCTCGCACAAAAGGTTTCAGCCCCATATTCCACTCAGACGTCCTCGACCCCATCGGTGGCCTCCTTCGTCAGGATGGCAGCCCTACGGAGTTATTTCTTCCCTGGCGCTCTGTCGTGCTATCCATGCGCAAGGCTTCTGCCCTGGGACAATTCCATTTTCCCAACGGGTCCGCCTCTGCCATGTTCGCCCGCGACCAAAAGGTGACAATGTTGGTCTGGAACGCCGAGCCAACTATCGAGTCGTTCTTTGTCGGCGATCGAATTCGCACCACAGACCTGTGGGGGCGACCCGTTTCCAATCGCTACGACTCGCAGACCGGCCTTAACCATATCGAGGTTGGTCCTGTCCCCATTGTGATCGAAGATTGCTCCGAAGCCCTCGTCCGCTGGCAGATGGCCACTCGCTTTGAACGAGGACGCATACGCAGTGAATATTCCGCTCAGGACGAAGCGATCGTTGGCAAAAACCCGTTCACTCAAGGGGTCAGCGGTACGGTCAAGTTAATCCTCCCCGAAGGTTGGGAAGCGGAACCTCATCAATGGACTTTACAACTTGCAGCCGGAGAAGAGTTCCGCCTTCCAACCCGCATTTC
>JAIXVG010000380.1 GCA_027483145.1 Planctomyces sp. | reverse complement strand
TTGAGTGGAACCATCGTTGTCACGCTGCTGGGCTCTGCCAATGCAGACGAAGAAGTGACCGCGACCGCTACGCCACCTGCGCGGGCAGTGGTCTCAGCTGGAGAGCTGGAAGCGGCTATCGATCGGGGTGTGGCTTACCTCGTCGAATCGCAGCGAAAAGATGGCTCGTGGGGATCGCCGGCGATTAAGGGTGGCGTAGCGATTTACGCGGGTATTGGTTCGCATCACGCCTTTTGCGCGGCGGTGACCGCAATGGCTGTCTCGGCCTTGATCGAAAGTGGTGATCAGTCGGCCGACGTGATCGAGGCGATTGAACGGGGGGAGAGCTTCCTGTTTGAGAAGCTATCGGCTGTGAAGCGGGATGATCCGATTTTGATCTACAACGTCTGGACGCATGCCTATTCGATTCGGGCATTGGTCCATATGGATGGACGCCTTCCGGATGATCAGCCCCGTCGCGAGAGGATTCGCGCACTGATTACTGAGCAGTTCGAACGGCTGACGAGATACGAATCGGTTGAAGGGGGCTGGGGCTACTACGACTTTACGGCAGGGACCCAGCGGCCTGCTTCTTCATCAACCAGCTTCGTTAATGCGGCTGTTCTAATCGCGTTGCACGAGGCGAACAAAATTGGCGTTGTGCCGCCAGAGAAGATCGTGAAGCGGGCGGTTGACATCACTCGCAAACAGCGGATGCCTGATGGCTCGTATCTGTATGGCTATTACCTTCACAAGATGCCGACGCATCCGGTCAATTTGCCGGGCGGGAGCCTGGGTCGCTCGCAAGCGTGTGCCCTGGCGCTACGGCTGTGGGGGGACGACTCGATTACCGATGAAACCCTGGAAGTGTGGCTCAATCGCCTGGTTAACCGCAATGGCTGGCTGAGCTTTGGGCGGAAGAAGCCGATTCCGCATGAGTCCTTTTATGCGGTGGCGGGCTACTTCTTTTACTTTGGCCATTACTATGCCGGATTGTGCATCGAGCAATTGCCGGCTGACAAGCAAGACCTTTACAAGGCCCACCTGGCTGCGATTCTGCTAGAGATTCAAGAAGCGGATGGCTCGTGGTTTGACTACCCGTTTTATGATTACCATAAGCCTTATGGGACCGCCT
Source organism: Planctomyces sp. (assembly GCA_027483145.1). Taxonomy (GTDB): domain Bacteria; phylum Planctomycetota; class Planctomycetia; order Planctomycetales; family Planctomycetaceae; genus JAIXVG01. Next base: position 5,479 of record JAIXVG010000380.1, on the reverse strand, counting down.
TTGCGATCATGACGCTGAATTCGTGTCGCGCCGAGCCGAAGTGCAGGTAGGCTGGGTGGCGGGTTGAGGATAGGATCGAGGTGAGGTCGGATGCATTCGCTGTTGAATGCGTTGAACTGAGAAACGTCCGGCGGCCTATTATGCTTGCTGTGGCAACATGGATTCAATGAATGAGATCGCGGCAGCGGATGAGATCCTCGAGGCGAAGATCCCTTGCTTACGCTGCGGGCTACGAATGATTGAGATTGCTGACTGCGGGCGAAATCAGTTCGAAGATTGAAACCCTAGCGGGGCTACGAAGCGCTCCCTGCGGTCGTACGGGCGTCGAGCATTGCGGCGAGCTCGCGGATTTCAGCCAGTTCGGTTCGGCGATCTTCTTCGAGTGTGTCGGGAAAGTCGCGAATCTCAAGCATTCGGCTGCTGCGAACATAGCGCAGGCCGCGAAGAAGGAGTTCGCATTGCCGGGGGGAGAGTTCGACAGTTAAGGAATCACTCATCACACGACTTTCTGTGGCGAGCGGAAAGGATGGGGTAGCGGGTCAACTCCCGCTCGAGCCTCATTCACTTCCGCTGGTAAAAGGCTACCCCGACTTCCCAGGGTTCTCAAGCCGCCGCGTCTTGAATTTGAACGAACATTATCGACTTCGCCTGTTGATTTCCGGCCGGTCAGGCGGCCGATGCGAATCAGCAGGCTTGTTAATGACGAGCAGAACCCGGGAGGGTTTCTGGGTGTCATCGGCTAAAAGGACCGGCAGACTTTGCCGAAAATCGTGCGGGCCTGACGCCAATCGTTGGTGAGGACGAGCGAAATCGAGCACTGTCGCCCTGCTCAATCGTCAGACTTTCGAGCAGTGTCCCGCTCCAGTAGAATCACAGGTTCGGGGGACTCGTATCAATTTCCACGAAAAAAGCAGGCTGAACGCCGGCCATAAATCATTGTGGTGTAATGAGTTAATCATTACGGACAAGGTGATTGTTTTCTGGGTCCCGTCCAAACTTGTCAATCGTTCTGGCTGAGACTGTTAAGGATTCTCGTCTGTGCTTCGGACCCATACCTGTGGCGAATTGCGCCCCGCTTCTCAAGGCCAGACTGTCACGTTGTGTGGCTGGGTCGATACCTATCGCGATTTTGGTGGACTTGTGTTCATCGACCTGCGCGATCGCTATGGCATGACCCAAGTTGTTTTCACGCCATCGAATGTGGATGTCCACTCCTTGGCCAGGACCTTGCGCAGCGAGGATGTCATTCAGGTTTCAGGAACGGTGGCGCTGCGGCCGGCCGACATGGTGAATCCCAAGTTGGCGACCGGCGAAATCGACGTCAAAGGGGCCACGCTGGTTGTGCTGAACAAGACGAAGCAGCCACCTTTTGTGCCTGGAGTGAGTGATGATGAGTTGCCGAACGAAGAGCTGCGGCTCAAGTATCGGTTTCTTGATTTGCGCCGGCCGACGCTGCAGCACGCGCTGATCTTGCGTCACAAGATGGCCAAAGCGGTACGTGATTACTTCGACGAGCAGCAGTTCCTGGAAATTGAAACGCCCATGCTGGGTCGCAGCACGCCTGAAGGGGCACGCGACTATCTGGTTCCAAGCAGGGTTCATGAAGGCTGCTTTTATGCGCTTCCGCAGTCGCCGCAGATTTACAAGCAGATTTTGATGGTGGCAGGGTACGACCGCTACTTTCAGATTGCACGTTGCTTTCGCGATGAAGACCTGCGGGCAGATCGGCAGCCTGAGTTCACGCAGATCGATGTCGAAATGGCCTTCGTCAAGCAGGATGATATTCTGTCGACGATCGATGGCCTGATGGCGCGGCTGGTGAAAGAGTTGCGTGGTCAAGAGTTGGCGTTGCCCTTGCCGCGACTGACTCACCGCGAAGTGATGGAGCGGTTTGGGTCCGATAAGCCCGACTTGCGGTTTGGGATGGAACTGATTGACCTGGGCGAGATTGCAACCACTTGTGACTTTGGCGTCTTTAAGAACGTAATGGCTGGCGGTGGTCGGGTACGCGGGATTAACGTTAAGGGAGCAGCCGAGAAATACAGCCGCAAGAACATTGACGAGCTGACCGAGTTCGTCAAGCAGTATGGTGCACAGGGCCTGGCCTTCTTCCGCGTGAAGGAAGGAACGCTCGATTCGCCCATTGCGAAATTCTTCTCTGCTGAGCATCAGCAGGCGATTATCACCAAGCTGAATGCATCGCCCGGCGACCTGTTGTTGTGTGTGGCAGATAGCGTCAAGGTGACCAGTGCCGCACTGAGTGCGCTGCGAAATCGGCTGGCGAAAGAGCTTTCGTTATACGACCCGCAAACGCTGGCGATTGCCTGGGTGCTTGACTTCCCGATGTTCCAGTGGAACGAAGAAGAGAATCGCTGGGACGCGGAACATCATCCATTCTGTCAGCCTGTCGAAGAAGATATTCCGCTGCTAGCGACCGACCCAGGCAAGGTGCGTGCCCAGTCGTATGACCTCGTTTGCAATGGCTACGAGGCAGCGAGCGGTAGCGTCCGTATTCACGATCCAGCGGTGCAGCAAGGGATCTTCGACCTGTTGGGAATTACTGCTGACCAGGCTGAGCTGAAGTTTGGGTTCCTGCTGGAAGCATTGCGTTACGGAGCACCTCCCCATGCGGGGGTAGCGCTAGGGCTTGACCGGTGGGTGATGCTGTTTTTGGCAAGCGACAATATTCGCGATGTGATTGCCTTCCCCAAGACCCAGAAAGCAGCTGACATGCTGACGGGTGCTCCATCAACCGTTGATACCCGACAACTGCGAGATTTGCGGATTAAGGTTGATGTGAAGCATTGATCTGGGTTGCCACTGTGGTGCGCGCTGTGAATGAGGTTGTCGCCGGTGGAGCTTTCAGCGAGCGCCCCAGGCGTTTCTGTAGCGAGGCGACTTCAGATTGCATGGGCCGATTTGAAAGTCGCCGAAACTCAACGCCTAGGGATAGGCGTTAAACTCGCGACTTGGGGCAACCTGTGTAGTTTTGAGCTATTCGTCAGACTGAACGAGTCGCTGTTGGCTCTAATTCCTTTGCGCAATCTGCCCACTTGGCAGCATCTCCAGTGCGGCATGTTGCTGCTTTGCAACAACGGCGTAGAACCATGCCGGGCGACTCGTCGATTTGCTGTCGCTGGCAACAATCAGATTGGCAACGCTTCGGGCTTCGACTAAGTTCTTGTGCTACGCGCTTGTTTGGTTGGCGAGAATTTCGGTGGGGCAAATTCAGCCATTTGGATAAGCATCGGATGGCGAGTTAGTCGTTGGACGCAACAACGAATTGCAGTGTGGTCGATAGGGATCAATCTTCCATGTTCCGCACAATTGTGGCTGTGATCTGCTCGCTGTGCTTCATTTACTCAGCTGTGGTGGCCATTGACACCATCAGCGGTTACGCAGGGCGTAAAAGCCTGGACCTCAATCAGCAAGTTCAGCTTCTCGCGGCCTATACGTTGCCGATTTTGTTGCTGGCGGGTTCGGCTGCATTATGGGTGAGGGTGCTAAAGGGGCGGAAGCGACGTCGGCGCTGGCATCCCACGGCTTCGATCGCAATTGGTCCCACGGTGACTAATCAGGGACACAGTCTCGATATGGGGCGAAGGCCACAGTTAGACCTGACCCACCACACGGCCCAAGCAAAGCCAATGGGTGATCTCGCTCCACCCAGCAGCCCATTTACGCCCGACGGTCCGGCCCACTGAGTTGCGAAGATCGCATCGTGGCCCGTGTCGTTCACTCTTCTGACTACAAGTGACGCTACACCCTTCTGAGTTCAGAGCCGTTTGACTCCACTGACACAAAGAGCCCTATCTCAATGATCGGTCGAAGGTCATTTGGAAGCAGAGCGCTCATTGTGGGCTGAGTGATCCGCGAGAGCGGTTGGCTCGGAATCTTGCTACTGCCCAGACCGGCTACTAGTTGGCCGGGCCACTCAATGATTGGTGAGTTGTCCAAGGAGAAGGAATGCACCCGGCGACTTGCGTTGTCGGCTTGGCGATGAGTTTTCCGACATGTCCTTAGAAGTCGAGCTGTGTTCTAAACCCGAAGATATCGGTTGCGCTGCGGCCATACACTGGGTTATTGGGCATCGCTCGAATGTAGTTGAACACAACCTTGCAGTAGGGGTTCAAGTACCAGTTCGTTCCAAAAGTGAAGTCGGTGATGTTGCCGCCGTTCACGTTTTTGTCGTTGAGGTCGAGATAGCTCCAGCGGGCAGCGACTTCCCAGGCACCATACCCGGCGTCGCCTGCGCCAAGTCGGAAGTTGCGGTTGGGGATCACCCGATCGATCTGGGCTAGCTTGCGATCGTAGGGGCGATGTTCGCCAGTTAAGAAGTACCCCACTTGAGCGTACGCACCAGGCAAAATGACGTTAGGTCGGTCTAAGCCTTGCTGGACAAAATTGACCATCCCTTCCGACTGAAGCGAGAGGGGACCTTGAACCCAAAGCAGTTCGGTGCCAAGCACATTGTAGTTATTGACATCCAATGAACCGGTATCGACGAAGAAGGGGGTGCCGTTGAAGGCTCCGGGTGCTGCTTGACCACTTGTTCCGACGGCACCGGGTGCATTCTCGCCCACGTAAAATTCAGGAATGGAGCGAAACCTGATCCGATCGTTTGGAGGGGCATTGAAGAAGTGGCCCAACCCCAAGTGGAGGTAGTTTGCTCCCTTCGAAACATCGTCCCAGTAAGGCAAAAAGGTAATGCGCTCGGCTGTGCCCCAGCCACCTTGGCTGGCAATTGATCCGCCGAACTGGTCCTGGCCCGTTCGAAAGACCGAGGCGGCCCAGGTCATGCTCAGGTCTTCTGAATTGTTGTAGAAGCCGACCCCAACATGGCGGAACGGAGTGAATGGTTGAAACAGCAGCGACCGTTCCATGAACGTCGTGTATCGAAAGCTGCTGACCACTTCCAAGCTGAAGGGCTGCTTCCATTGTCCGACGCGGACGTTGCCCAGAATGGGGACCTGAGTTTGCTCGACCCATAAGTCTTGAATGGTTGGCCTGCCAAAAAAGCCAAAGTCGACCTGGGCAAAGTAGTTCATCCCTTCGACGACCTGGCCTTTAGCTGACAGGCGGAAGCGGCGGAAATCGACCCCATCTTGAATTTTGCCAAAGTTGGCGAGGCTTTGAGTATCTTGCGAGAACCAGCCTGCGTCGGCCTGAAATACCCCATTGATAGTGACCGAGGGAAATGTCTTTTTATTGAGCCGCGAGAGCAAGCTTTCTTGTGCTTTTTCGAGCTTCGCAATGCGTGAGTCTTGTTGGCTATCGATTTCGCGGGCCGCTTGCTCGAGCCGCTGGACGTATCCCATCGTCAAGCTGTCAAATTCGCCGCTGCGGGTTGCCAGTCGGTCTGGCTCAGGGGGAAGGGGAGGCAACTCGTCTGTTGCTGCGAACTGAGCGCTCAGCGGGACAACCTCATTGCTACCCAACTCATTATCGAAGGGAGTCGTCTGATTGTGTTCGGGTGGTT
>JAIXVG010000623.1 GCA_027483145.1 Planctomyces sp. | reverse complement strand
TCCCGTTTTTTTTTTTTATTTCGGCTGGGAGATCCGCTGGCACGTCGAAGGGAAGCTCGACCAGATTGTCTGGACCGACGAGTACGGAAAAAGCGACTATGTGATCGCCATGCACCGCAAGCCAATCCGCAATGGCGGCGGAGTCAATGTCGCAAAGGGGGGCCAGTACTTCCTGCAGGTTGTGGGTGAAGGTTCCTGGAAGATTGACGTGTACCAGTTTGCCAGTCAGTAACGCTGGATCCAGAATTCAGCGGCTAACCAGCCTCGACGCCGCCCCACGGGGGCTTCCCTGCCCTGCTCGATCCTCAGGTTCTATTCAGTGGCGGCCTTGAGTGCTTGGGTGCCGGTGACTCGCCCGGTGACCCGAAACGTCACGGGCTCGCTGCGGCCATCGATCAGCACGCTGAATGTTTCGTCAATCTCAACAGGCGAATTAACTGGCGTCGCGCTCATCTGCAGTACGTGAACGACGGCCGGGGATTGTGGAATTTTGATCTTGAATGTTTCGGCATCCTGGGTCGATTCCACCTTGGAAATCTGGAACGGCTTCCGACCCTTCACTACCACCTGCACAACCTTGGTTTGTCCAGCAGTCAGCGGACCCAAATTGACGATTGCGGGGGTAATGCTGATATCCGACTCAACAGAGCCTTCGACCAGTACGGGAACATTGGGGCTGTTGGCATCATCGGTGACCAGGGTGATTTGGGTTCGCAAAGCACCTGCCGGGGCACCGGGGGCCAGTTTAACGATCAGGTCGTAGTTCACGGTTCCGTTTTGTCGCAAGGTTTCAACGGTTTGGGCGGTCACATTGGGATTAGCGCTCTTTACGTCGAGAATCTTCCAATCGGGTCGGCCCGCATAGGCGATTCCAATCTTCTTTTCTGCCCCTTGGCCCAGATCGACCACGCCAAAGTTGGCTGCACCCGGGGTCAGGACGACATCGGTTCGAATATAAACCTTCAGTGGAATCTGAACTTCCGAAGCACCGTAGCCGGGGATCGAGAACGTGACAAAAACGTTCGAGGTTTTTTCCCGAAGGAACTTGATGGTGTCCATCTTGATTTCGATGTAGCCCTCTTCGCCCGAATTGAGCGTTTCATGGCTTTTGGTTGCAGCCGAGCAGCCGCAGGAAGTTCGAACGCCCGTGATCGAGATGGGATCGCGGTAGATATTCTTGACTGGAAGGCGATAGACCGCGTCAGCCCCTCGCGCGACAACGCCAAAGTCGACGTTCTGACGCTCCAGCATCTTGGCAGCCCAGCTCAGCTCTTGAGCCAAGACCGACGGGCAAACGCCCAATACGACCATTACAACCAGACACGAACTCGCGCGGCGAATTGACAACATGGGAAACCTTATTTCGACAAGACCGCCCTGCAAATCAGAAACCTGGGTCACACCGTCCTTGACCCCGATCTGCACCAATTGCGGCCTGACAATCACAAATGCCTTATGAACTCACCGAAGGATCGGCAGTTCGGAACTGAATTCAGTTCGCAGTTTGCTAAAACTTCTTTGAGCTTACCAGATTGCTTTCGCAATGCTCGGCGATTCCCGTTCTTCGGCCTTTGCTTTTCTCAATCCCAACTGGCCTCGGATGTCAGAGCAATCACGCTGAGATTCATCTGGCTGTTTTATCTATTCGCCCTAAACTTCCCATGTTGTTGTCTAGGTCACTTGCTGGAAGCATCGCCCGCGGGTGACGAAGATTTGGCACACCGAAATCCAATCGCGTCGTCGCGCATTTTGGGGCTGGCTGCCAGACGGGAGCGACTTTCCAACAGCGGAAACTTGTCTTTCCATGACCCGCTGCGAAGGACCTTTCCTTGGGGATTTTTGCCGGGAGTATCGTCCTTACCCTGCCAGTCGGTGCTGGTCCATTCCCATAAATAGCCGTGCATGTCATACAGGCCGAACGGGTTCGGTTTGAGGCTACCAACAGCCGGATCGTTCCCCGCTGCGTTTCCATGATGCCAGCCATAGGCATCCAGAGTTCGGGCTTTGGGGCCGGTGTCGCCGTCAGCGGTCGCTCGATCGCCGAAGCTATACCGCGTATCGGTTCCGCCGCGACAGGCGTACTCCCACTCCACTTCTGTCGGGAGCCGAATTTCCGAATCACGCTCAATCAACCCCTTTTGTCTAAGGGTTTCAGTCAGCTTCTGGCAAAATGTAACGGCTTCGTCATACGACACCATTTCCACCGAGTTCCGTGGACCCTTCCAGCGACTGGGGTTTTGGCTCATGACCGCTTCGTACAGGTTCTGGGGAACTTCGTATCGGCTGATCGCAAACGACGTCTGCCACGTGATTGTTTGTTCCGGCACTGCGTGCGGTCCATCCCCGCCACCAAACACGAACGATGCCGGAAAGCCTCCTTCCCCAGGCGTCAGCACAACCAGTTCGCGAACAAACGTCTCATAAACATCGTCAGCAAGGACGGCACCCACGCTGCTTTGCCAGATCGCCAGCGCTGCAATCCCTGCGACCAACCAGTGCCAGTCTCGCATCGTGACGCTCATCTTCCGCTCCTCAACCGCAACCGGGTATTTGAATCAGTGCTAACAGCCAAACTAACGATTGTCTCTTCAATCGCGGGACAGTCTACTGATACAGTTCTCAATCAACCGAGCAGCAACCGCTCGGCCCAGCATACCCGTAATGTCCTTGAGGTTATTGCGAGCACCCGCTGACCACATTTCGCCAATCGCTACGTTGACTAACCAGCACCCCCCCACTGCATCTAATTCTTTCATCTCTCAATAGGCGAGCCAATGCCGGAATCGATTCCCCGTCCCAGGCACCCCGATCAACTTGTCCCGACCCAGTCCCGATTGCTGATTGTCGATCTGCAGGAAAAGCTCCTGCCGGTGCTGCCTCACTCTCAGTCAATTCTAGCAGCGAATCAAGCACTCGTCTCAGCAGCATCCCTGTTCAGCGTCCCAATCACGCTGACCGAACAGTATCCGCGTGGCCTGGGTCACACTGTTTCCGAATTAAGTCTGCCAGCCGACTGCCCGAAGCTGGAGAAACTCGAATTCTCAGCCGCAGCTGTACTCAACTGGCCCGAGTCCGAACCACTTGATCAGCCGCGTCAGCAAGTTGTTTTAGCAGGAATCGAAGCCCATATCTGCGTCCTGCAGACCGCACTCGATCTCCTCGCCCGGGGGTACCGCGTCTATGTGGCCGCTGATGCAACGGGCAGCTTTGCCCCAGCCGACGCGAAGCAGGCCCTTGAGCGCATCTGGGCCGCTGGCGGGTACGTTGCCACCGTC
>JAIXVG010000384.1 GCA_027483145.1 Planctomyces sp. | reverse complement strand
CACCGAACAGGCTTTGGCAAAGTGCAATCGGATTCATTTCCGTTATCCAATCTGCGGCAACGCGTCCTGTTTTTGTCTTAACCGAAGTAAAGGTGCTCGATGATCAACTTCATCGCGAGATGGCCTTATTATCTTGCGTTCGTTTGTGCTCATTGCAAACGTGATCCGGTAGCCCGGAACACAGCTTGTTTCGAATCACTGCGGGCCGTTGAACTATTTTGTTCCTCTGTTTCTGGTTTTTCCATGAAGAGACTCCGTGGTTCGACGGAGGTCATCAAGAGCCACTCGCGTTGCTTTTTTGAGTCCATGTTCGCCGCGCCGCCCCGGTAGCGTCTACACCAGTTGCGTCTTGAAGCAGCCTTCGTGGACGATTCAACCTCATGGGAAGACGATCTCGCGCAGACGCGCGGAGGGTGTCGATCACCAAGGTTCTGCTTGAAGTGACGGTCCTTAATCGGGATCCAAAAGGAAGGTTCACTAGGGGCCTAAGGTGCCGATGACTCGGCCGCGTTCGAAGACGTTGGTGATTCGCTTTGAATCGGTTCGCGAAGCGAGCCCTACTTGGCTGTCGCACTAAGGCTTTACTTTCGGGACAGTTTACGAAGTCCGAACCCGAGGACGACTGCAAGCAAGGCGAGAATCGCGGCAGCAATCCACATGAGCGAGGAACTTTGCTGATTCATGAGCGCTAATGGAGTGGTCGGGGCCCAGTGGCGACTCTCTAACTTTGGCATGACGTTTTCGAACTGAGCGTGTCGGTAAACGGTGAATCCGAAGCCAGCGTTCTTGAAGCTGTCAGAGGACAGATCCTGTACAGATGAGGGAATGTCACTCAACTCCTTCTTGACCAAGGTCAATTCGGTGACGCAGGTGTAGCCGTTCCCTTCGCCTAAATCTAACCGTTCGATTACTTGAATCGGCAATGAATCGTCGCCGTCCTGTTTCCATGTGATGGCCATCTCAGCGATCGCATTCATTTCTCCGGCCGAGGAGACTGATCGAACGGTTTGCACGAGAAATGGCTCCTCTTCTGCAAACGAGAAGCAAGCTTCGCTGCGGCTGTTCTCCGACTGAGAACTTTCAACAAGCGAGAAGCCATTGGGCCGATTGTCGCAACCATGGTCTTTAACTTGGATCGTTGGCCTTTCGAGCAGCAGAGCCGTTTCGTACCCGCTGGGCCGCCAGCCAATGTCAATCGGTTTGCGAAATGTTAAGTCGACTGATCGCAGCTCATTACTGAAACCCTCGGAACCAGCGGGGTAAATGTCGAGCGACCCCAGGTTCTCGGTTGATCCTTCCACTAACGAGAAAATCTGGCCATTTGAAATGGCAATCGTTACCCGGCGCTGCGTTCGTGATAGCCCGCCAAGAAGTGGGTCATCTTGAAACTGTAAATAGTCGGCTCTGAACTGTTCGCCATACCGCCATAACTGCCCCGAAGATTTCACCGGAATCGATTCGATGTTGTGCAGGTCCTGCAGACTCCCTCGGATGGCCCGTTCCACCCGACGAATGGTAAACTTGCCTTCGACCGCCATAGCAGCGGCCTTGAGTTTGTGGCTGACCAATCGCAACTGCTCAAGTGGCGGAGCGGCACCGAAGCTCACGGTGAAGTGGAGGCTTGCTGCTATGGCGGTGAGGAGCATCAGCTTCGTCACGTTGATTTCCGGTCAGAATAGACTCGCGGCAAGTGCAGTCGTCGCAGCCCAGAGTAAGCTTGCTGCTTGTTGAGTTGTTTGCTCATGATATCCGGGTTTCGTAGACAAGCAGAGAGTGAATAGCGACCAAATGGGTCGGCCGGTGCGACTGGCCCTGCTTTACTATAACTACGAGACGCTGGACGGCGTTTTTATCAGTGCAGAAAGAGCTAGATAGGTGCACGCTAATGAACCCCCTTGAAGTATACGTTTTGTGCAGAGTACGCAGTGCCGAGCTTGCTAACAGATTTCTTGCGGAGTTTGCACCGGAAAGAAGTCCAGTTGCAAGCGAATTCCCTTTTCCGGAATTTGTTGATGAGCCGAGTATTGTTTTTGATAACCCGAGCGACTTGATCCGACAGCTAGAGAAAGATGGAAGCGAAAGTTACTCGATATACTGGAACGTCAATCGAGGAATCTCAGAGCAAGTCATGCTCTTTTTCACGACAGACGGTGGAATGATCATCGGGCTTGGTGGCCCTCACGTATCAGCAGACAAAGCGTTTTCTGCGATGCGGAAGACCGTCGATGGTGAATATGGCTTCATGACAAGCGGGTCATGCCCGCCAAATACGTGCGATGACTTTGTGTCTCTATGCGAAAAATCAACTCTTACAAGCCTATTCGACGGCAGAGTACGAGTAATGCATTTCAAATGATGCAACAGCGGTCGCCGTAGCGATGGTGTTGCCGACCGCCTTCCCCGTTGCCATTCGTGACCTTTGCTTTGCTCGCTCGGTGGCGCCGGTTAGCTGGCTTTGGAGCCTACCGGTGTGGCTGTGCCACAAGAGGTTGCGGCATCAATCCGCTGCAACGCTGGTGGCCCAAGTTGGGCTGTCTTCAGTCCTATCTGGGCCACCAGCCGAACGAGGCTCGTTCAAGCGATTTGGCGCAACTTTCACTGCGTTACGGATTTCGACGACCATGGTAACGACCCACAGTTTTCATTTTGTTTTTGAACGTCATTTAGTCTCGTTCGAGTACCGAGTCTTTAGCTTTTTGGATAACTCAATCCAACTAGCGCTCTCCCTTTCGATTTCGACGCAGACCGCAAGTGGCACAGTCACCGTGCGAAGAGAGTCAATGGCAGATGCTGCCGAAGTTCGTGAAGGTTCTGCCTCGAGATTACGCCCGCGTTTTGAAAGCTCTCAAGAAGGCCAAAGACGATGGATTGGTCGGGGAT
>JAIXVG010000477.1 GCA_027483145.1 Planctomyces sp. | reverse complement strand
TTTCCCCTTCGCTACGAACCTATGCGGTCGTTTGATAGTGCTCGCTACGACTACCGACGCAGCGAAGAGAAATCGGCTGCCTACGAGATTAACAAAGCAGTCAGTTGGCTGGGATGGGCCGAGCGTCATGCAATGCCAGAGACTAAAGCAAAGCTAACCGAAGCCGCAACCGAACTGAAGGCGGTTTCAATGGATCTGCAATCGGGCAACATGCACTCTGCTGCAAAGATGGACGCCTCGCTTTCAAAAGCTGCAAGCGCATTGTCGGAATGGCATTACTATCGCGCCAAAGATTGGTGGGGCAAGAGCGATGCCAAGCATGCTGGTGAAGATCTAGTGTTGGCCGCCAACTATCTGCAACGAGCTGCCGATTCTGCGCACTACCAATTCGGTCCGGACTCGCAAGAAGTTATCACCGACGTTTTTCGCAACGGCAAGTGGATCAACGACGAAAAGCATACCGACCACAACTGGATCGCAAAGAACATTGAAGGCGTTGAAAGCGGGCTTCGTCAAGTCGCTGCTTCGCTCAAGAACTAGTATTCCTGCCACGCCAATAGCACGTCCTTAATCGAGGACACTATTATAAAAGAAACCGCTGCAAAGTGCTGCGAAGGTTGCTTGTGATGGTAACACATATCAATTGCCGGTGCTAAAGGCTGAGACGCCCGTTCGCATCACACCTCGTAAAGATGAAACAACCAACTTCACTCCAATCGAGTATGGCAAGCACGTGGCGGCCGCGTCTTCCTGATCTCCTTCTGGGAGGGCCGTGTAACGAACGGCAATTTGGGTTTAGTAAACAAGCCCACATTGCCGTTTGTGAACAGGCCTCTAGATCAGGTAAGTGGCAGCCGCTTCTCGCCACACAAAAAGCTGACACACGCTGGAAGCTTTGACCATTAGTAACCTCACTCGTTAGACACCTCACACCTAAGGTAAATGTTATGAATTCAGCTATCGCGGCCCAATGCTCGACTTTGCTCGCTGTCTACCCCGATCACAATTCGGCGGAGAACACCGTAAGACTTCTTCAGAAGAACGGCATGAAGATGGATCAGATTTCCATCGTTGGCCAGGATTTCAAAACAATCGAGAAACCAATCGGCTTTTTAACGACTGGATCGGTGGCTTGTGATGGGGCACGAGTTGGTGCTTGGACAGGTGGTTTCTTTGGAATCTTAGTCGGCGCAGCGTTCTTAATCGTTCCCGGTATTGGGCCTTTGGTGATCGTAGGTCCACTCGCGGCAACGTTGTTGGGCGGCGTCGAAGGTGCCATCGCCGGCAGCGCCGTTGGCGCTTTGGCAGGTGCTTTGATTAGTCTTGGATTCACGAAGAATCAAGCAATTCGATACGAATCCCAAATCAAAGCTGGCAAGTTCCTGGTAAGTCTCAAGGGGGATTCGGAACAAATTGAAAAGGCGAAGAGGCTCGTTGGAGAGAATCATGCGGAGTCAGTGGATGTGGCCGAGGCAGCGACCGCTTAGTCTCTAGGTGTGCCAGCTAATGGCAACCATTCAAGAGCAACCAACAACTTGGTTGCTCTTGGCGCGAATGGCGGGCCGGTAGAGCTGGTGGAATCTGTGTTCGTGGCCAATTGCAGTCTCTCAACTAACCCTCCAGGTGAATCACAGTTCAATATCAATATTGAATCCAACGGGCATCAAACGCAGTCCAAGAAAGAAGGCAAGGTACGAAACAAGCCCTGCCTCATGATGAAATGCTGGCCGAGTCGGGTCCCATTCGTTCTCTACTGGACGGTCGCAAGGGACAAAGAAGGAGCCAAGCACACGTCTCCCCAGCAACGGAGCCTTGTGGAGTTGAAAGCACCGCGTGATCAAGTTCAGCAGGAGGAATAGATGTCCGTCGAAGAGCCACAGTATCCGATTAGGCTGAAAGGGAGTAATTGTGAAAGTTGCGACTACCCGGACCAGCTTCCTGCCTAGGGTTTTGTGTCTGGCGAGCGTTTCAGCGTGGTGGATGTTCGATTCCGAATGCTACCGAAGTACATCTTTGGTAGAAACGAACAAAGCAAGACATTGACGATGACCCCTCCTGATTTACAGTTCCCTAACCGCGCGGCGGTCAATTCGAATGACTAAGCCAGTGACGCAAATCGCTGACAAGAATGTTGTGGTTGTCCGCATTGGTAGGCCCCGCGACCCATCGCTCGCTTCCCTGCCGATGCCTAATGATAAGCGAGCTCATTAACTAAGCTCATAACCCACAAGATGTGCAGTGGCAAGGTTCTCTGGCTTAGCGAAAAAGCCGACTATCAAATCGCAATCAACGCATCTGCAGAACGTCATCGCCGCTCATGATGTGGAAGCGAAGGGTGAACCGTCTCTTGGTCGCCATAACGTGCCCTGGACGCTTTGGTTCCTACGACGTAACGCGATCATGATGTCGTTGCAAAACTGAGATTCTATATGAACGGCAACCAGGAGTAGCGTTATGCAATCAAACCTAATCGCAAATCATCAAAGTCGCAGCTTCTTCGAACGCGTTGAGCATACGGGCTTATCGGTGCGAGTTGGACTAGTCGCAGACCACTATAGTCATGACCTAAAAAGTCAATTGGCGATAGCGCTTGAGATCGCTGGGCATGACGTCATCGACTTCGGCACCTTTGGGCAGAGCAACCTTGATGACTATCGAGATTGCATTGTGCCAATGGCCGAGGCTATTGCCACAGGGGACGTCACCAAGGGACTCGCCATTTGGCGTAGCGGCGTTGGTCCAAGCATCGTCGCGAACAAGGTCCCAGGAGTGAAGGCGTCGTTTATCACTGACTCATTCTCAGCTCATCAAGGAGTCGAGGAAGACGAAATGAACTTGATGTGCCTTGGAAGTCTGGTAACCGGTCAAGCACTCGCATGGGAACTGGTCGAGATATTTCTCAGAGCGCAGTTCACAAAAGAGGCCACGTTTAAGGACCGGTTGTCGGGCATGTCATCCATCGAGCGCAACTCACACTCCCTATAGAAGTAGGCAATCACACCATGACAACGAGAATCGACGAGATATTGTCCGCGAAGGTCAGATCTGGCGAGAACTCCTATCTCTGGCTCCAGTCGGCTGATGGCGACTGCATACTGTGGGGGACTCAGGAGGCAAGCGAGATTGAAGACAGTGCCGATGAAATCGGTAGGTGGCAACTTACGACCGACGAAACGGATGAGCTGATTGAAACGGGCGAAGTCGACGAGGTTGAGTGACCTAACTAACCGTGGAAGCAAGTGATTGTGGCTGCATGGGATACTATTCGTGCCATGGCGGCACGTAGTCAAAGACCTGCTAAAGGATGGATGATGATGTCGAAGAACCGAAAAGCATTTATGGTCGGTAGCGGAATTGGGTCTTTGGCCGCCGCGGCTTTCATGATTCGCGATGGAGGAATACCTGGTAGCAATATCGCCATTCTGGAAGCGATGCCGGTCTTTGGTGGAAGCCTGGATGGTGGGGGAACCGCCAACGATGGATATACCATGCGCGGCGGTCGTATGCTGACGACAGATAATTACGAGTGCACCTGGGAGTTGTTCAAATCGATTCCATCATTAGAGCATCCAGGAAAGTCGGTATTTGATGAGACTGTCGAGTTCAATGAGATCATGAAATCCTGCTCCAAGGCGCGGCTGATCGATAAGAATCGCTCGATTGTCGATGTCAAGTCAATGGGCTTTAGTATGGCCGACCGAACGGAGTTGTTGACGATTGCCGAAGCGAGCGAAGAAAAGTTAGGTTCAACTCGAATCACAGACTGGCTATCCCCCAAATTCTTCACGACGAACTTTTGGTACATGTGGTCGACGACGTTCGCCTTTCAGCCTTGGCATAGCGCGGTCGAATTCAAACGCTACTTGCATCGATTCATGAAAGAGTTCTCGCGAATCGAAACGCTGGCTGGCGTCAAACGCACGATCTACAACCAATACGATTCCTTGGTCAGGCCGCTTGTCAGTTGGCTCACCGCGCAACAGGTCCAGTTTCGAAAAGGATGCACAGTAACCGATATCGTTCTCGAAACTCCTGGCGATCAGCTTGTGGTAACCGAACTTAAAACGATCGAGTCTGGAAATAAAGCAACCATAACCATTCGATCCGAAGATCTGGTCCTGTTTCAAAATGGATCGATGACGGACGCGTCGACCTTTGGTTCAATGACCATGGCACCGGTTAAACACACCAAAACGGACAGCAATGGATGGGCGTTATGGGAAAAGCTGGCTGTTGGGCGTCCCGAATGTGGCAACCCAGCCGCATTCAACTCCAGCATTCCAGAGTCGAATTGGCCATCGTTTACCGTGACTCTCAAAGACACTGTCTTCTTCGACAAGATGGAAGCCTTGTCTGGGAACAAAGCGGGAACTGGTGGCCTCGTCACTTTCAAAGACTCCAATTGGTACATGTCGGTTGTGTTGGCCCACCAACCTCATTACGCAAGCCAACCCAACGACGTCCAAGTCTTTTGGGGATATGCACTGCATGGTGATCGAGCGGGCAATTTTGTGCCCAAACCGATGTCGGACTGCAATGGTGAGGAGATTCTCCGCGAGTTGTGCGGCCATCTCAATTGTGAACAGGAATCGACATTCGCTAAAGCGAATTGCATTCCCTGCCGCATGCCCTACATTACAAGTATGTTTATGCCTCGTGCAAAATCGGATCGCCGCATGCCCATCCCTAAGAACTCAAAGAACTTAGCATTCGTCAGTCAGTTCGTTGAAATCGCTGACGACGTCGTATTCACGGTCGAGTATTCCGTACGTGTGGCGCAAATGGTTGTCTACGAATTGCTTGACATCGACCACGAAATACCGGCGATTCGTCGTCATGACAAGTCCGCAAAAGTGAAGTTCGATGCCGTGCTCAAGGCATTCGCATGATCATCGGAACCATGGTCTTCGAGTCGGCTAAGTGCGGTGCTGTCTTTTTGTCGCGGTGATTGGATTTGCTACGGTAAGAGGGGAAACATCCAATTGTTTGTGCAACACCTTGAACGACATTGGACAGGTCGGATTGGATGGTTGACCTGCTTCACATGCTGATGATTGCTGATTCTCATATTCTGGAGGGCCAGTTCGAAGCTGGTTGGTGATTGGTAGTCTAATGACGAATGTCGGCGAACAGCGTTGTAGTAGTTGAGATATTCTTCCAGTTCGCGTCGGGCTGCTTCCAAAGTGGGATAGGTTTGCATCTCTAACTCGGTCTTGATCGTGCCAAAGCAGCTTTCCATGAAGGCGTTGTCGTAGCAATCTCCAGCGCGGCTCATGCTCTGCTGCATCTGAGCTCGATCGAGAATCGCGCGGTACTTCGGCGGAGCCTATTGGCCCCCGCGATCAGTGTGGTGAACCAGGCCAGGCCCAGGTTGCTGGGCCGCAATCGCCTGCTTGAGCGTGGCCGTTACCAATAACTCGGTCATTTCCAGATCCAGTGACCAGCCAACGATTCGCCGTGAATAAAGGTCCATCAACACGGCCAAGTACGCGAACTGCTTGTCCAGGCCAATATAGGTAATGTCCCCCACCCAGACTTGATTGCAAGCCTTGACATCAATCCCAGCCAGCAACAAATTCGAGCTGTAGCCCAGGCGGTGCCGACTCTCAGTTGTGCGTGGCTTAAACGATCTGGGTTGAATCGCTACAAGTCCCAGTTGGGCCATGATTTGCCGGGCTTTAGAGCGACTGCACAAGTGGCCGAGGCTCTTGAGTTCCATTGCAATCCGCCTCGCTCCGTATCGTCGACGATGCTGCTGAAACACTTGACGAACAACTGGCAGCAAGTCCCGATTAGCCGGTTCTTGTGAGCTCCCCTCAGAGGAAAGCCACTGGTAATAGGCGGCCCGACTGGTACTCAACACTTCGCAAAGCTGACTCACCTCGAAGCCTTCTTTCTGCAGCCGTTCGATCACCACATAAACATCAGCTACTCTTGCTGGCTGAAAATAGCCAAGGCTTTTTTTAGAATATCCCGTTCACGCTTGGTTCGTTGCAGTTCATCGCGCAGTTCCAGGACTTGGCTATCCAAGGCCTGGGCCGCCGTCCGACATTGTGACGCGAGGCGTCTTGGTCGCGGCTTTGCTTGAAGCCTTGATCGCCCGTTTGGATGGTACCTTTTTCGTGGTTTCTTGGATGTCAGCGTCGTATCTCTTTCAAGCAAGGGTTCAAAGGAAACGGCCTCTGCCACAACGGTTGGGACCCAGTAGGTTTCGTGACTACGGGAGACTCGGAACGTTCTCACTTGGCCCTCCGGTCCGGTGAACGTGACCCCGCTCGGCGCGGTGACGAGTAAGCAGCAGCCCTGCCGAAACCTCGTCGAATTCTTCGGGGCCGACAAGCCCTTAAGGAACATAACGACTGGAGATGGGGAGCAATTCAAAGCGTCGCTCCAGACTCAGAAGCTAGCCTCAGCCACGATTGCCCGTCGGCTGTCATTTGCTCGAACTTTCCTGCATGTGGCCAGGAAGCATCGT
>JAIXVG010000176.1 GCA_027483145.1 Planctomyces sp. | reverse complement strand
GCCGCTGTTGGTTTGCATCGTTACTCCCGAAGAACCGGTCCCCAGTGCCGATCATGTAAATAGCCTGCCAGCCTGGTCAATTGATTTCTCTGGTGGCGGAGCAGGGTTCATCATGCCGCAGAAGCTGGATGTTCAGGTCGTTCACGTCGGTATTCCTCTCGCAAATGGTCGGCATCGCTGGATGCAGGCGAAGATTGTTCGCTGCAAAGAGATACCCGGCGAAGACTTCTGGGAATACGGCGTTGTGTTCGAAACCGCTGCTCCGCCCGGCTAGCGATCACTCCATCACAGGCCCAAACCCGCGAACATCGCGTCAGTAGGCGTGCGCCAGGCTGTGATTGACGATTGTTGGACTCGATTGCCAACGGACCGGAAGAGAATGCAAAAGGCATCGATCGATGCACGGTCTACGGTAAGAGCAGATCCGAAAACCAGTTGTCCTTGTTCAACGACCCTGTTTTCCAGGCGTACGATCGATGCATCAGAGGTTTTCGGATAAGTTCTAAGTCCGGTTTTCGATCGGCACTCAAAGCCGAGCGGCCTGACCGGCTCAGTAAAGAGCATGTCAGGCCGCTGCAGCGAGGAGTTGTCATTCCGTCAATTGCTGCATGGTTGTAGCAATCGACACAAGTGCGAAACTACGACTTGAACACGAACCCTGGGTAGGCTTCGTTGCCGTGCTCTCCCAGATCGAGACCTTCGACTTCTTCGTGCTCACTAACGCGGATGCCGATGGTGAACTTCAGCAGCAACCAGATGACCGTTGAGGTGACCACAACGTAAGCGCCGACCGCGCCGATGCCAACTAACTGGGCAATCAATTGATCGGTCCCGCCACCGAAGAAAAAGCCTGCCTTAGGACCACCAACCGCGGCGAAGCCGTACATGCTGTTTGCAGTGGTTGTCGACAGGTCGCTCGTCGTGAACAAACCAACGCAGAGCGTTCCAAAAATCCCGTTGACCAAGTGGACCGATACGGCCCCCACCGGATCATCGATTCGCATCCGATCGACGACCAATACCGAGACAACCACCAGCACACCTGCGACGGAGCCAATGATGGCTGAGCTTGGAACATCGGTAAAACCAGCCGGTGCGGTAATTGCCACCAGGCCCGCGAGGCAGCCGTTCAGCGTCATCCCAATATCGGGCTTACCAAGCAGAATCCAAGCCGTGATCGTCGAAGTCAGAATGGCGAATGCCGCAGCGGTATTGGTGTTGGCCGCTACCTGAGAAGCCAGCGCCCCACCATCCAGCGAAACACCCAAGGTGCTGCCGGGGTTAAAGCCGAACCAGCCAAACCACAGTACCAGGCAGCCAATAAACGCAGCAGTCATGTTGTGACCGGGGATCGCATTGACCCGCCCGCCGGTATACTTGCCAATCCGTGGTCCCAGGATAATCGCCCCGGTCAATGCGGCCCAACCACCTACCGAGTGGACGACTGTCGAACCAGCGAAGTCCCAGAAGTTCCATTCTTTAGCGAGATAGCCAAAGCCCCAGATCCAGTGACCAGTCACCGGGTAAATGGCCATCGCCATAAAGAAACTGAAAATGATGAACGAGTGATACTTGATTCGTTCAGCCACCGCACCCGAAACGATCGTGGCAGCAGTCCCTGCAAACACCAGTTGGAAGAAGAACTTGCACCACAGCGGCAAGTTGGCCCACGAGATTGAGCCGTAAGCACCCACATATTTGTCTCCCATGGCGGGGCTGTTGTCTGGCCCTTGCACCATGAAAATTCCTTCTTTGCCGTACCATCCCCCGTCGTTGAGGCCGAACATGAGGCCCCAGCCAACCAGCCAGAAACCAACCGAGCAGACGGCAAAGACCACGAAGTTCTTTGAGAGAATATTGACGCAGTTCTTGGCCCGGCACATCCCCGACTCGACGCAACCGAAGCCTAGGTTCATGAAGAACACCAGCATCCCGCAGACCAGAACCCACACGGTATCGACTGCCATCGAGACCTTCATCGACATTTCGTCAGCGGTCGGTGGAGCTGGGGGCGGAGGAGTCGCTGCTGCAGGTTCCGCCATTGCAGGTGCTTCAGCCGCCATCGTTGGCGCCATGCCTGGTTCCGCCGCCATGGCAGGTTCAGCCGGAGCCGCCTCCTGGGCGTACGCACCCACGGGCGCGAGTGCTGTGGTCAGGGCCACAACAGTACAAAGGAACGTGAGCGCGAACGAGTGCTTCATTGGGAACCTCTCTTGGCAGGGGACATACGGGGAAAAGACACCGCTGGCCTACCCGCAAAGGAGGAGCTACCGGGTCAAAAGACGATCCATCTCGAGCTTGGCCGCGCCGAGCGATCGGCGGTCAGACTCGCGGTAACTTGGAAGGACGATCCAGTCCTCAGAGCAACATCAGCCCTAAACACTGAACCCTGCTATCCAGAGCCGGCCGTCCCGACCAGGCTTTAGACCAGCAGCGCACAATGCAATCCCTCCGCCAGCGAAAACGCCTATACGCATACAGCGTGCCCCGAGCGGAACTGCAGGCCGCAAGATCGCTGCAAGCCGTTTTTCAGATAGCACTTAGGAAGAATCAAGTTTTTCTCTGGGAAGGGCTCGCTACCAGTCGCTAGTGAGGAATGCTTAAAAACAGGGCGATCGTGCCCTGTTGTGGTGCGGTATGATCAACGGCGACGTTTGCGTTTCCGATAAAACAGGTTGAATGTGACGAAAGAGTCAAGTGCAGCGATTGCGAAGAGTCTGCGGAATCGACCCCTCTGCACAGATGATATGCCAAGACGCCAGACATTCCTGCAAATCATTCGATCTGAAGGTTTGATTGTTCGGATTAGGCTGACAACCGCACAAAACCTGAGAAAGGCTCACGTTTGGTCGCCACCCCGTCCATCGTGGTCAGCAACTTCCTCGGCTAGGACGGATTCAGCGGCCTCAGAAACCGGTCGCTCTCTCCCAAAGTCCACAGTCGCCTGGACCATACGATTTAACTGAAATTGTGTTCAGATTCGGTTCTCCCTTGCTCAGATCGGGCGGCGCTGCCAGCATGCTGAATGGGTTGCTCATGGCCTGAGCCACCGTTGCCGATCGGCACTTGGCCCGGGTCGCAGTGCAGCCTCCGCTTAACCAACCACAAAATTCCATCCCACGGCTCTGCGGAACGAAAGGCTTTTGATGCCAAACCATCTGGTCAACCGCGCGAGCTCTCCGGCGAAGGTTGCGTTCCTGACATTGTGTACCTTGGCCCAAACGCCGGGAATTGTGCGGGCGGCTGAAGTGGATGGAACCACCCTGCCCGAAGCCCTTTGGTTTGATCCATCGCGGGGCTGGCTGCTGATCACCGTGCTGACCGTTAGCGCGCTGGTCATCATTTGCACCACCTTATCCCGATTTGGGCGGCGTGTTTCGATCAGGCCGATCGCTGGGCTCGAGGCCATTCGCGAAGCAGTCGGTCGGGCTACCGAAATGGGGCGGCCCATTCTGGTCATCCCCGGAATCATGGATATGAACGAAATTCAAACAGTGGCAGGTCTCAACATCCTTTCAAAAGTGGCAAGAACCGCTGCCGAGTATGAGACCCCGATTGATGTTCCGACGACTCGATCGCTGGTGATGACCAGTGCCCGCGAAGTGGTGGCGGCCGCTTGCCTGGAAGCAGGGAAGCCCGAACTGTACGACGCCGATCGGATTCAGTATGTAACCGATGACCAGTTTGGCTATGTGGCAGAAGTCTGCGGGCGGATGCAACGGAACCCTCCAGCTGCCTGCTTCTTGACGGGGCAATTTTTTGCCGAATCACTGGTGCTGGCCGAAGCAGGAAACGCAGCCGGGGCCATTCAAATTGCAGGGACCGCCGAGACGTCTCAATTACCTTTCTTTGTTGCCGCTTGCGACTACACCCTCTTGGGTGAAGAGTTGTTTGCCGCCAGTGCTTATCTGTCGGGACAGCCGGAGCAATTGGGTAGCTTGCAGGGCCAGGACTACGGCAAACTGTTGGCCATCGCTATCCTGTTGGTTGGTTGCGGCCTGGCGACGTGGGTCTCGCTGGTCCCTGATGCCAGCGGCGTGGCCGACGCTCTCCAATTCTTGCGAACAACTATGCTGCACAAAGGTGAATCCTGAGTTGCTGCACTATAGAACTTATCCGAAAACCTCTGATGCATGGATCGTACACCTGAAGAAACGGGGTTATCGAACAAGCACAACCGGTTTCCGGTTAGGCACTATGTCGCTTGTTGCGACTCAGGCAGATGGGGCCTTGTCTTTTCGTTCCACTGGGTTCGCCAGTGTCTTCAGTCAGCAGGACTGATCTCTCCGCCCCAGCCAACTTCAAATGTTATTCGCGGTATGATGGCATCTCTGGATTGCGAATGACGACACCAACCCCTTGGCCATAGGCTAATTCCCCGGCAAAAGTTAACTTTAGGGGTGTCGATTGGGGCAAGAACAAGTCGTGCCACAAGCGAAGCAAGCAACTTCCAGATCACTGATCTGGATTAGCCAATACGAATCGGAATCCGGTCAATATGGGCGATAACTACACAGTTTTGGCACGACGGTTCAGGCCTCAAACATTTGATGATGTCGTCGGCCAGGAACGGGTTGCACAGACGTTGCGGAATGCAATGCGCGATGGCCGCGTTGCGCATGCTTATTTGTTTACCGGAGCACGCGGCGTCGGCAAAACTTCGATGGCCCGGATCTTTGCGAAAGCTCTCAATTGCCCACATGTGGTCGATGGTGTTCCGTGCAATGAATGCGAAATCTGTCAGGGGATCTCGACCGGCCACGATGTCGATGTTTCCGAGATCGACGGCGCTTCCAATCGCGGGATTGATGATGTTCGTTCATTGCGGGCCAACGTCAACGTCAAGTCGATGCGGTCGAAGTACAAAGTCTACATCATCGACGAAGTTCATATGCTCACTAAGGAGGCCTTCAATGCCCTCTTGAAGACGCTGGAAGAGCCACCTCCGCTGGTGAAGTTTGTGTTTTGCACCACCGAGCCCAACAAGCTTCCCGACACGATTTTGTCGCGCTGTCAGCGATTCGATTTTGGAACAATCGCTACCAACAAAATCGCCAAGCGGCTGAGCGAGTTGGCCAAAGCGGAAGGGGTTGAGGTCACCCCGGAAGCGATTGGCCTCGTTGCTCGCCGGGCTGCTGGCTCGATGCGCGATAGTCAATCGTTGTTCGATCAGTTGCTGGCGTTTGGCAATAAACAAATAGGGCCAGAGGATGTTCACCGGCTGCTGGGGACCGCCCCCGATACACGCCTGATTGAACTGATCGGAGCGCTAATCGATCGCCGTCGCAGCGATGCCCTGAGGTTACTGCATCAGGCATTGACCGATGGAGTACAGCTCGATGCATTAACCGACCAGTTGCTGGGCTATCTGCGAGATCTAATGATCACCGCGTGCGGGGCCGAGGATGTCCCTTTGTTGAGTGTCGGGGAAGAAAACCAGCCCACTTTGCGTCGACAGGCCAGTCAATTTGGTCTGCAGACCACTAGTGCGGCGATGCAGATTTTGGCGGAGGCAAAAGGGCGGATGCAGCGAGTGACTCACGGTCGGGTTCTGTTGGAGCTCGCCCTGATCCGAATTTCGCTGCTCCAGGACCTCGATCGGCTCGATGATCTCATTGAAGCATGGAAATCAGGTAATGGAATCGGAGCCGTCTCAAGCCCGCCCCGGGTTCAACCTCCAGTGGCCCGCCGCGTTTTGCCAGTAGCCGATGTACCGAGCTTAGCGGTCGAAACACCTCATTCACCCCCGGTCGCGGCCAGTCAGCTGATCCATTCTGCAGCGCTCCCCGAGCCTGACGGAGCAATCTCCACTCAAGTCGCCGAGGCCGAT
>JAIXVG010000160.1 GCA_027483145.1 Planctomyces sp. | reverse complement strand
GTTCTGTGGTGTCGAAGGAGAGGGATTCGAGCTCGAACAGGCGCTGCGGGCCACAACCGGAGTCGATCTGGAACACTTTGTGCGCACCGCGGAACGAAAGACATTTGTGTATGGTAAGCCGGTCTTGATCAGTCCACCCCTTCCGCCGTCAGAGCTGTCCCGTCTCGACATCAAGAATTGGACCAAAACGCCCGAGGGGCTCAAACACCAGTTGATCGCCGGAATGAAGGCGTTGTTCAGTCGAGTCGACGCGATTATCTTGATGGATCAAGTCAGCATTGAGGAAACCGGAGTTGTCACTCACGACCTCATCGATACGGCCACTTCCCTCTTACCCAAACATCCCAAGCTGGTTTTACTGGCAGACAGTCGGCGGGGGGGAGTCGGTGACTCTCGTCTTGGCATCAAGATGAACGAGTCGGAACTCGCTCGTTTCGCCAACTCCGCCCACGGCGAAAACGTCGAATCCATCAAGGCGGTCGTTGCTCAGCTGGCCGAGCATAGTCGGCAACCCGTATTCGTTACGTTAGCCGAACGTGGAATCGTCGGCGCTTTGGCCGACGGCCGAGCGGAACATGTTCGCGGCTTTCCCGTGCGCGGGCCAATTGACGTCGTCGGTGCTGGAGATGCCGTCTCTGCCAATCTGGCGGTAGCTCTCGCGGCGGGCGCCACACTTCGGGAAGCCATGCGAATTGCAATGGCCGCCGCTTCCATTGTTGTCCACAAGCTGGGAACAACCGGTACCGCCTCGCTGTCTGAGATTGCCGGTCTTTTGGATAGCCACTTCGAAACAGAATAATGCGGTGCCGCAGACGAGCCGACTCACAGCGGTTATGTTCGTGGGTCGAAAGTACATGACCTATCTGTATGGGCATCAACCCGTCATTGGCCTCCAGGTTCGTCCTTTCGTCAGTTCAATGTGCTCTGAAGCAAGTCGCGTTCATTTCTCAATGCAGGTCCTCACGCTATGGCTGTTCTTCCGCTGGATCTTGATCAATTGAAGGTTCTTCCGCTGTCGAAGCGAGTAAGCTTGACGAACGCCGATAGCATTCTGCTTGATCCAACTTCGAAACCAGCACCCTGTTCGCCTGCGAACCAACAGATCATTCTCAATTGTGCCGAGCGAATCCGTGCTGCACGAAAGCGCGGGGCGTCCGTCATGCTCATCTACGGAGCACACTTGCTTCGTAACGGTGCGGCCGGCATTCTTGCGAAGATGATGAAGCATGGCTGGCTCACGCATCTGGCCACAAACGGCGCCGGGACCATCCACGATTGGGAGTACGCATGGTTTGGTGCGTCGACCGAAAGCGTCGAGATGAACGTGGCAACGGGCACATTCGGCACATGGGACGAAACGGCCAGCAACATCCATCTGGCCATTATGGCCGGTGCGCTCGAAGGGCTCGGATACGGACGGTCGCTGGGCCGATTCATTGCCAACGATGGCACCAGTCTGCCGACCACATTTGACCTCGAAGAGGCGATTCGCGCCGAACCTCGGCATCCGCTGACGGCCGCACGAGCCGACCTGCTGACGGCCATGTTAAAGCGAGGCTGGCCCAGCGGGCGAATCAATGTTGACCACAAGTGGAAGCACGCATCCATCTTGTGCCAAGCCTTCCAGCATGATGTGCCGGTCACTGTTCACCCCGGGATTGGGTATGACATTATTGCGAATCACCCGGTATTCAGCGGATCGGCAATCGGCCGCGCCGGCGAACTCGATTTCAAGCTCTTCGGTGGATCGGTAGAAGGTCTCGATGGTGGCGTAGTACTATCGGTCGGATCGGCCATTATGGGGCCGCAAGTCTTCGAGAAGAGCGAAAGCTGCGTCAACAACCTGCGACTGCAAGCAGGACAGGCACCACTTCGTGACCACACGATCTTTGTGGTCGACCTTCAGGACGGCGGCGGATGGGATTGGACCAAGGGCGAACCCCCAAAAACCAACGCCGCCTACTACCTCCGCTTCTGCAAGAGCTATTCCCGCATGGGCGGCGTCATGCACTACGCCCAGTGCGACAATGTAAGTTTTATGCACAACCTTTCCGCCAACCTGGACTCCTTATCGTAGCCGTGAGATCAACTCCGCGTAGGGCAGGCTCTCGCCTGCCTTGCTGGAATATTCACGGGCGTTGTCGTTGCTACGACGCTTCGCCATAGTCCAGTAGGGTCCCCTCCGCACACCAAAACCAACGGCGTCCAGCATGCAACACAGCGGCCGTCGTCCCTTTAGTCCTGTAGGGTCCGCTCCGCGGACCAAAATCAAGATCGCGTTACATGGTACCCTCTCTTCATCAGCCGCAACGCGCTAGCGTTCGGTTTCTTAATGCGATTCGAGCGTTGCTCGCAAGTTGGAAGAAACTGCAAGCTAACGAAGGGTGGCAGCCGAGTAGGGTCCGCTCCGCGGACCAAAACGTCGTTGAGCAGCTATCGAAGCAAAGGAATGACCCATTCGGTCCGCAAAGCGGACCCTACTTCGCTGGGTCCGTCAATCAACTTGTCGTGGCGGGATGGCCCGGTTGATGAACGTTGCACCTGGGAGCCACGGCTCCGTGAGCCTCCCCTCCGCCGCCGGAAACAGTCAAGTGCCCGAGCGCACGTTTTGAAGTTGCCGTATTCTGAATGTCGACCGATCAACCAAGTGAAAACACCATGAATCCAGCCTATCTCTTCGTAGCCCGAAGCGTCAGCGAGGGGCATGGATCGTTTGACCCTGCATGAGTAGTCACTTCACTCGGCCTCGCGTTTTCTGAGGTTTCCTGAGCAATTTCAACGCGAATAGCGCAACTTCACGAAGCGTCAGCGAGGGGCATGGATCGTTTGACCCGGCATGAGTAGTCACTTCATTCGGCCCGTTTTTTTTGAGATTTCTGAACAATCTCGGCGAGATAATCGCAACTCCAAAACACCCACGCGGGGAGAGGTGATGTTCCACTCCAAATCGATCCAGTGAATCTTTCGTAAACGACCTTACCCAACTCGCACGCCTCACAGAGCCGTAGCACCCAATCTCAACCGAGCCACCCCGCCCTCTTTTCATCAGCCGCAACGCGCTAGCGTTCGGTTTCATAATGAGATGTGGGCGTCGCTCGAAAACTTGGAAGAAACGGCAACCTAACGTAGGGTCCCAGCCGGGTCCCTATCAGCAGGGTGGCACTGACAGTCGCTTTGGGCTGCCACTGTCTTGGCTTTCTGTTCCAACCCCTCTCGCCGGGAGGCACCGGTTCGCTCGCTTTGGAGCCGACCGGTGTCCCTTGGCACAAGAGGTTCACCCGAATGAAACTCTCGGTGCGAGATCCTCTTCCCGCTACGCCCCCCGTTAGGTCGAATACACCAACCGGGGCCACCCCGCCCCGGCTGGATGACCAAGAGAAATCAATAGGCTGTGCTGGGATTCATGATCCAATTCCGGTTAAACTTCTGCCATGAAAAACCGATCCGAATTGTCGAAGCCGTATCGCCCCAACGAATCGTTCACGTACGACGTGTTCCTTAGTCATAGCTCGGCTGATAAGGACATGGTTCGCGAAGTAGCCGAGCGACTGCGTGCTGATGGCATTCGAGTCTGGTTCGATGCTTGGGAGATTGGACTCGGCGACAGCATCATGTCGAAGATCGAAGCGGCATTGGACTCTTCCCGGGTCCTGCTGCTGTTCATGTCGCAAAACGCATTCGGGTCGGACTGGGCATTGCTGGAAAGCCAAACATTCCGCTTTCGCGATCCGCTCAACAAGCATCGGCGTTTCATCCCGGTTCGTCTGGATGACACCCCCCCGCCCGGTTCATTAGCTCAGTTCTTGTATGCCGACTGGCGCGGTAGTGCTCAGCAAGAGTCTTACAGGAGTTTGCTTGATGCCTGCCGTCCGAAACATGTGTCATCAACAGCAATGGCTAAGCCAAGGCCGGGGTCCCAATCGAACGCAATCTCGCTTGGCAATACCGGCCCCGTATGCAGTCTGGCAATTAGTCCGGACGGCATGCACGTTGTGACTGGCTCAGCCGACGGCACAGTACGTGTGTGGGACATATCGAGCGGACGTTGCGTCCAGGTATTTGAAGGGCACTCGATGCAGGTGAAGTGTGTCCGGTGGAGTTCTGATGCGAAATCAATAGCTTCGGGGTCGTGTGATAACACCGTTAATGTCTGGGATGTCGCGAGCAACCGTTGCATAACAACGATCGATGCGCAGGCTGGCGAAATACTTAGCGTCGAGTGGAGTAACGCTAGTGGTCACATTTTAGTTGCTTGCTCGGATCGAACTGTCCGCGTTATTGATATCAATAGTGGTCAATGCCTTCATCTAATGAGTGGGCACACGGGTGAAGTCAATTGCTCAGTCTGGAGTCGCGACGAAAGGCTAGTTGTTTCAGGGTCCTGTGATGGAACCATTCGGATTTGGGAGGTTGCTGATAATCGTTGTGTACTTGTGCTGTCTGGACATGAGGCTGACGTTTGGAGTGTCGCTTTGAGCAACGACGGAAGTCAAGTCGTCTCAGGATCACGCGACCGCACGGTTCGAGTGTGGGATATCAAAACCGGTAAGTGCCTGCATGTTCTCAAAGGGCATTTGGACGAAGTTACAACTGTCGCTGCTGTTGCCACCGATGGCTATATGATTTCAGGTTCGGTAGACCAAACTATTCGCAAATGGGATCTAACCAGCGGCATTTGCTCGCAGCTGGTTCATGCGGGCAGTGCGGGAATCTGTTGTGTAGCTGAGAATCGGCTGAATACCACGATCCTTGCTGGGGATTGTGATTCAATGGTTCGCGTAGTCAATTGCTTGGCTGGAAAAGTTGTCAGCACGATTGGAGGTCACACCAAAGCTATAAGCAGTGTTTC
>JAIXVG010000492.1 GCA_027483145.1 Planctomyces sp. | reverse complement strand
TGTTATGGTCAACTGGAATCGGCAGCAGTCAAATCGAACGCAACCTAATTGACGTCAACAGGTTATGGCACATAATCAGAATGATTGACGCGGCATAAGTTGAAGCGGACATCAGCAAAAATGTCCGGCGAATGGCGAAGGCTGCCGCTTGTGGCCTGGGCAGACTGACGGACGCGTTTGAACCGTCCAAAGTTCGCGCAGTGGCCCATTTTGGTGAAGAAGGCACGGGAAAGCGAAAATGCGAACCGGCGGCTATGCCAAGTTAGGGAGTCGCTTCGCCTTTGGCCTTGCCGACTTCAGCAGGATGATCATGGCCTGCATGGTCGTGACCATCATGACTATGGTCGTGACCAGCGTGGTCATGGGTGCTATCGCCATGCGAATGGCCATGACGATGGCTGGATGAGCCATGAACGTGGGCTGGTTCCAGAAAGCCGATTCCCCAGGCGAGTGCCACACCAAGAAGTAGTGCTCCCGAGAGTGGAACGCGGGTTTCCGATTGAAAGTTGAGTTCGGGCAACAGGTCGGCCAGCGAAATACACATGAAGGCCCCAGCCGCAAAGGCAAGCGAGCAACCAACAATAAGGGCCTGCCAGCCAGAGAACTGCTCAATACCGACTTGAAACAGAAGGACTCCCAAGGGGCACATTGTCGCATAGCCCAGGTTGACTAGTAGCCTGCTGGTCTTGGACCAACCACCAGCCATCATCAGCGAGGTAATGGCGAGCGAATCGAGGGGTTTGTGGAGGGCAATGGCCAGGAAGGTCGCGACTCCGACAAACCAGTTCTCTGGGGTATGGGTGACTTCCGCCTTCACACTGGCAGCCAGGGCCATGCCATCGATGAGGGTATGGACCACCAGGCCAAACGTGATGCCCAGCCAACTGTACTGGTGGGCTTGCGGGGTGGGGGGGACATGTGATCGACCTTCCCCTGCAATTGGCAATTGGCCTATTGAGTGATCGTGGCTATGGCTGTGATCATGACTATGGTCGTGACTGTGGCTATGGTCGTGGCTGTGCCCGTGGTCATGCCCTTCGCCGGGGACATCGTGCGAGTGGAAATGAAACGCCTTGAGCATAAAGAACAAGGTCAACAGGCCGGCCATCATCCACAAGATGGCCAGATCGAGTGGGCTGGAAGACTGCGAGTCTTCCAGGGCCGCCACCGCATGGGGGAGTTGGTGAAAGAGGCCAACCCCCAGCATCAGCCCGCCGATCAAACTCACCATCAATTGCATGCGAGCCGTCGTAATCTTGACCAGCAGAGGCAGAATTCCTCCAAAAAACGAGGCGGCCGCAACGAGAGCACAATAAGCGACCAGCAGGGCATTCACATTGACGGTTAATGCCAAGAGGGGGCAGAGGGAATTCATCGTGAGATTCTGAGATAGGGAGACAACCACAAACCTGTTCCGGAACCAGCTTCCTCAGGAAGTAAGCCGCGGATCATAACAGGCTGCGTGTGGAAATCGATACGGAATGGAGGGAGAGGGGCGGGGCAAGGGCCGAAAGATTACGGTCGCCTGGCCTAGTTCGTTTCCCAGAAGCGGACGTACTCGTTTTCGATGTAGTTCAGATCTTTGCCAAAGGCAGCCTTAAAATCGATGATCCGCTGCTCCTGGCTGTAGTCATCGAAGGGATGGCGACTGGCTAAGCCTTTCAAGTAGGTCGAATAGGCCGTGCCGCGGGTTTGCATCAGGAAGAAGGTGAGCGCCCAGGCTTCGCTGTAGGCATCGAGTGTTGCATCCTGAAATAGCCGATCGCCTCCGATGAAGTCGGAGAGTGACCTTTTGACGCGACGATTCGCGAGGTAATTCTTGAACCAGATGTATCGATCGCGATTGAGCTTTTCGGCAATCGAAGAATCGCCACGATTGAGCCTCAAGGCTTCTACTTCGAATGCTGTCGCTAGACCTTCAACAACCCACGTTGGGGTTTGACCCAGCCGGGGATGCACACCGGTGTTAAAGGCCACCTGATGCGTGGTCTCGTGAATAATCGTATCGTGCACCGCGCGGCCAGTCAGGCCAGCATTGGCATCGGAGTAAAGGGCAACCCGATTCGAGGTTCCCAGGTAGTACCCCATCAGCCCTTCACGCGGACTGATGCTTTCAATTGCGCAGTACTGGGCAAACGATGCTCGATCTGGAAAAACAATCGCAATCAGGGGTACTTCTGGTTCTTTCATGCGAAAACCGCGAGCAGAAAAGTAGGAGGTGAACTGTCGATAGATGGTTTCAAATGTTTCGCCATACTCCCGCGCGTGGCCAGTGGCAGAGCAAACCAGATAATGCCCAGTCGCCACGATTTCGTAGCCTTTGCCAAACTCGCGCTGCAGGCGATCGCGCAGCTCGGAAGAATTGAATGGGCGAAACCGGCCGGGGATTTCGCGGAACTTCGTCACCCCTGCCATGGGGACCAGCTCTTGTCGCCCATCGCGCTCCATCAGCCAGACGAAGTGCTTATCGTTCGCACACAACTTTCCCTGCAGGGTTTTTTCGCCCGCGCCGGGAGTTTTGAATGTGACTTCCAAAAACTTCGACGATTGTCCCACTGCATGTGACGTGCTGAGTACGATGGCCAGTCCCAATAACCCGCCAACCACTTTGGCTGGCCATGATCGCCCGGAGATGCACAGGGTCGTTGTCATATCGCAACTCGAACCAGAACCAATCGTCACAAAGAAACAGGGCATTCACTGCCACTACGTCCTTCAAAACTAGCCCGAAAACCGTTCGAAAGAGGGAGAGGTTGTGGGCTTGTATGCTGAATTTGCAGTATGAGTGGGCCAATTGAGATGAAATCGAGCCAATCTGCACCGGTACAAACGGTAGACTTGGTACGATCGGTAATAGTCAAGGAATGATCGGACTGGCAGGCAAACGCTGGAAGACAGACTACGCAAAACAAACATGGACAATACGAATGGGCTGCTTGCCCGATTGGTACGGGATGCGATGATGTTTGGTGGAGGGCGAGCACTGTTTTTTCGAGGGGCAACAGCAACGGCTGCGCTGTTTGCTGGATTGCTACTTTCAACATCGGCAGCTTGGGCTCAGCGTGCTGCAACCGATGAGCCATCCCGGCAGCAGGTGGCCGAGTGGGTGGCCGATCTGGGTGCAGCCAAACTGGAACGCCGCGCGCTGGCAGAGCGATTGCTCATCAAAGAAGGGGCGGCGGTCTTGCCCTTCCTGCCGACTGATGAAGAAATCGTAGATCGAGCGGTGCGCGATGCCGTCACTCGCGTGCGGCGACAGATCGAGCGGGAGGCTGCGAAAGCGACACTTGCCCCTTCAAGGGTCACGCTCAACGGGATGTTTCGGCTTGATCAAGTTGCGCTGGAAATCGAGCGACAAACCGGTAACCGGTGTCTGGCCGTTGCGGATTACTTCGTATCGACTGCAGACAGCGGGACATCACAACCTTCCTGGCCAGCGACTGAACTAGAACTAAACGATGTCGAGTTTTGGGTCGCAATCGACGAACTGGCTCGGCAATACAATGTCCAGTGGCAATTGCACGAAACGGGGGCCATTGATTGGCGACCACGCGCGGAGGGATCTGGTTCAATAAACAGCAAATCGGTCAGCAATCAAGGTTCCTTTCGATTAGAAGTTCAGTCCGTAATCAGCCGACCCTGGAGCAACAATGACGAGAAAGTGGTGTTGGTACGGGTCGGTGTTCGCTTACTGACCGAACCCCGATTGCGGCCGATGTTCGCCACTTGTTCAATGCAGCAGGTTTCGCTAACGGGACCAGTCGACTTGAAACCTTGGAACCCAGCCGCGCAGTACGAACTCCCATTCGAAACAGCGGCCCGCGCGCTTGATCTGCACTTAGATTTTGTGCAGCCCCCCATCGGACAAGATAAACCTGTCGAGCAAGATAAAACGGCCGGGCAAGATGGCTACTCGCTCGATGCTAAGTTTGAATTGCACGTGGCTGCGGTGACTACCCCGGTACGGTTTCCCCTGGCGACGCTCAAGCCGGGATTAGTCAAACGGGTTGGCCAGACGGCGGTGCGAGTCACGGAGGTAACTACCGCACCAGCCGCAGCACAAGCAACCGAGAACCCGGATACAGGCAGCCAGGAGCTGGCGATTGGGATTGCCACGACATTCGAAACTGGTGGTCCGGTGTTTGAATCGCATCGACTGTGGATGCTGCAAAACCGGGCTTGGCTCGAATGGGCCGATCAACCGCGAGTCAGCTTTGACCACTTCGAAACAACACGCGAAGGGGAGGGGGCGATTGGCGCCCGCTATCGCTTTGCCAGCCCGGCCGCTGCCACGAAAGATGGAGATGTGTTGACGACGGGGACGTTCGTGTACGAAGCCCCGACACTGATGGAGACGCTCCCCGTTCGATTTGTTGTGCCGGGGATTGGTTGGGACCACGAATTGGACGAATCGAACGAATGAGGACGTGGCGTTTGTGCGTGAGCTTAACGAGGTTTCCTAGGATGCGGCTTGCCGCACTGTTCTGTTGGACCACTGTTATTACGCACAATCGATTGCCACTCGTAAGCGTAAAGCTTGATTCGCATGGATCTCAATCCAAGGCTGGTGC
>JAIXVG010000362.1 GCA_027483145.1 Planctomyces sp. | reverse complement strand
CGCCGGTGGGGCGGGGGTCGGGATCAAGCTGGCAGCGGACAGCGAAACTGCCCGGTTGGCCTTTACAACCATGCTCCGGGATGCCTCGCAAGCCAAGCAGTTAATCGGAGAGATTGCAAACTTCGCGGCCCAAACACCGTTCGAGTCTCCCGAGCTGATCGGGGCGGCTCGCTCTCTGCTGGCGTTCGGTACCAATGCTCAACAGATCATTCCCACGCTTCGGCAGCTTGGCGATATCAGTGCTGGTCTCAGCCAGCCGATTGGCGAACTCTCGCTGCTATACGGAAAGGCCCGCGTCAGTGGCCGATTGATGGGCGATGACCTCAACCAATGGGTCGAGCGTGGCGTGCCCTTGATTCAAAGCCTGGCAAAGCAGTTTGGCGTAACCGAGGGAGAAGTCCGTAAGCTGGTCGAGAAGGGTGTCGTAGGCTTCGCCAATCTGCAGACGGCTCTCAACGAAATGACTGAAGCCGGAGGGATGTTCGCAGGGGGGATGAAGGCTCAGTCGGAATCGTTGTCAGGTCTCTACAGCACAATGGCCGATGCAATCGGAAAAGAGCTTCGTGAACTGGGTGAGACCCTCGTTAAGGAACTGAGCCTCAAGCAGGTCATCGCCGATACCACGATCTTCGTTGAGCTGTGGGGACCGAAGCTCCGAGCCAACCTCGCGCCCGCCGTTGCAATGCTCACTCACATTGGCGTATTGATCACCTCTTACCCACGCACTCTATCGATCATCGCTGTTGGAATCGCGGCAGTCACTGCAGCTGCGATCGCTTGGCGAATTGCGAATAGCCAGTTAGTTGCATCATTGATCGCGGTTCAGGCCTTCAGCGGGCCAAAAGGCTGGGCCACACTTGCTGCCGGTGCAGCGGTGGCCACCGCTGCCGTGCTTGCAGCAACCGCTGCACTCGATGCGCAGATGGCTGCCATTGATAATCGAGCAAGAGAACTGGCAAAGCCCGTTCTAGTCGACAAGCCAAAAGAGATTCCCGCCGCACCAGCTGCAGCCAAAGCCGCTGGAATGGGCCCGCTACCAATCCAGCCTGACAAACTGACCAAAGCTCTCGAAGATCAACAGACTCAAGCCAACAAGTCTCGCAAAGCCCTGGAAGAACTGCGGCTTGAAGCCGAGCGACTTGCTAACTCGTACACACCAACGCAGGCCGAAATAGTCGCCTCTGATTCATTCACCAAACAGAACCTGCCAGATGACCAGGTCAGTCAAAAGCTGATCGAGGCCAACCGGGCACGCCTCGCGGGGATGTTCGACAAGGTGGCTCTGGAGTCAACCGGCCTCGGTAAGGCCATGCGGGAAGTTCAACAGTCGATCGACCTGCTGGGGGGCAAGGCCACCGAGACCGGCCAGAAGCTGCAGGAGATGATTGAAAAGGGGGCGCCGGCTCATTTGGTTGAGCAGTACGGTCAACTGCTTGAACAGCAGAAGCTGCTGCAAGCCAACAAGGATGTTGACGAGCAACTCAAAAAGCTGCAGCTCGACCTGGCTTTGGCGAACGGCCAGATCACGAAGGGGGACGTCGCCAGATCCGAAGCTCTGGCGAAAGGGGCCAGCGGCCAGAAAGCGTTTCAACTGGGTTCACTCACTCAACGCCTCGACGACACGTCCAAGGCCACGACCATCAAGGAATCAATCGCCACGCCACAGCAGAAGCTCGACAAGCAATTGGCAGAAATCACTCGCCTGGTCAACGCCGGTGTGCTGACCAAGGCTGAGGGGGAGCTGGCGACGACCAAAGCCAGGAAGGATGCGGCCGAGGCAGAAAAGGATGGCAAGAAGAAACCGACCGACCAGGCCGTGTCGGCCCTCAGCTTTGGATCCAAAGAGGCCTACAACGCCTTGGTGAAGGCCACCCGGCCGGAAGACAAGCTGCTTAAGAAAGCGGACGAACAAGTTCAGGCGACCAAAGAAGTCGCGAAAGAAATCAAGAAGATCAAGATTCCCGCTGCAGCGGCCCCAGCCGCATTGCAGGCAGCACCCCCGGTGTAATCATGAACGAACTACTTGCCAGCACCACTAACAAGTCGATCGACGAACGGGGCTTCGTCACGCGAACGCACGTCCTCAAGTATCGCTGCTCTAGCGACGTGCAGGTTGATACGGACACCGCTGCCGGACTCCCAGGCTTTAACTGGGGTGATCCGTGCCCGTTTGATGGGCAAGCTTTCTTGAAGGGGGGAGCTGCGGAAGCTGAAACCACTCGCAGCCCTTGGACCTACCTGGTCACCTTGACGTTTGCCAACGCGAACGTAGCGGATCGCGAACAGCCGGACGATCCGCTGCAGGCCGAACACGAAATCTCTGGCGACAGCCAGGGCCTTGCGCGGGTCCTGGGACAAGACATCAACGGCCGACCGTTCCTCAATACAGCGAAGGACTACTTCGAAGACCCACCCGAAAATCAGCTGGCGATCGTTGAATTCACGATCACTCGCAACGAACCACGAATGAACCTTCAGCTTTGGCGAGCGGTTAGCAACAAGGTCAATTCGTCCAACTTCCTCGGTGCCCAACGGGACTTTCTGCTTTGCCGTGGTGTGACATTTGGCCAGGCGAGGCAGGGCCGAGTTCGCTATTTCAAAGTCGGTTACAAGTTCGCCTACGACGATCTTGGCTGGCAGGCCCGAAAAGCCAATCGCGGCTACAACGAGTTGGTTCCCGTCGTTCCCAATCCACCCGCCCCGCCAGGTACTCCGCCGACGTTTAAGCCGCGCCCAGTGCTCGACGAAACCACCAAAGAGCGAGTGACCGAACCAGCCTGGCTCGACTTGCAAGGGAAGGCGATTCCCAAAAGCCAACTCCCGCAAGCGGCGGTCTTCCTCGATTGTGAAAACTACTTCCGTTACGACTTCAATTCGCTCAACTTCCGGGTGTGACAATGGCTCTAAAGTATGCCGATCGCGTGATGATCGAGACCAGATCGTCAGGCCTTGAAGACATCGTTCCGACCGCGACGCCAACTGGGTACCGGTCGTTTGCGTCGGAGTTTACGGCAGGGGACCAGTTTCACTATGTGATGGCTCATCAATCGATCAAGTCGGAATGGGAAGTCGGAGTCGGCACACTTCTTGCCAATGGTTCGGTCGAACGAGCAATTGTTCTGAAAAGCTCGACCGGGACCCAGCGGGTTTCGTTCTCGGCCGGGACGAAGCTAGTGAAGCAAACACTGGCCAGCGAACTGATCGAGGCCTGGGCCGCACTCGTCGCCAGCGGCGGACCGGCTGGGCCAAGTGGCCCCGCTGGACCTCAAGGACCAACCGGTCCCCAAGGGCCTGCTGGAAACACCGGGCCGCAAGGACCAG
Organism: Planctomyces sp.; assembly: GCA_027483145.1. Lineage (GTDB taxonomy): Bacteria > Planctomycetota > Planctomycetia > Planctomycetales > Planctomycetaceae > JAIXVG01. Next base: position 40 of record JAIXVG010000362.1, on the reverse strand, counting down.
CCGGTCCCCAAGGGCCGACTGGAGGCACTGGGCCGCAAGG
>JAIXVG010000146.1 GCA_027483145.1 Planctomyces sp. | reverse complement strand
GTCATCTATGCTGGAAACAATCAAGCGACCCGGCTCGTTAAAGAGACGCTGGGAAGCGACTTTGCGCTGACCACCGTTGCCAACGTTCGTCCTCAGCTTGAAGTTGAAAATCTGGCCCCCGCCCGCGATGCCATTCACGATCTGTTCTTGGAACACGTGATGGCCCACGCCCCAGGGTACGACAAGTTAATCGAGTGGGCCGATGCCCCCATTATGCCCACCCCCGGTGCGGTGGGCCATATCCTGCAAACCATCGCCAAGCGACAAGGCATCTCAGCCCTGGGTGTCGATATTGGCGGTGCCACAACCGATGTCTTCAGTGTCTTTGGCGAAGTCTTCAACCGGACCGTCAGTGCCAACCTGGGGATGAGCTATTCCATCTCGAACGTTTGCGCCGAAGCCACGCTCCCCTCCATTCTGCGCTGGGTTGGTGGATCGCTCGATGAGCGTGAATTGCGAAACCGTATCAAAAACAAAATGATCCGCCCGACCACCATCCCTCAAACGCTCGAAGCCTTACAGTTTGAGCAAGCGGTCGCACGCGAAGCCTTGCGATTATCGTTTGTACAGCATCAGCAGTTTGCCACCTCACTGGCTGGTGTGCAGCAGCAGCGGACGATTGGTGACCTGTTTCGCCAAAACACCGGGCCAACCTCAGTCATCGATATGTTACAGCTCGATCTGATTGTTGGCTCGGGTGGTGTGTTATCCCATGCTCCTCGTCCTGCGCAAACAGCCCTGATGATGATTGATGCCTTCGAGCCAGCCGGTATCACTCGTCTAGCCAAAGACAGCATCTTCATGATGCCCCACCTCGGGGTACTGGCTCAGGTTCATCCGCAGGCAGCCCTTGATGTCTTCGAACGTGATTGCCTAGTTGAACTGGCCACCTGCATTGCCCCCGTCGGCCTGGCTAAACCCGGGACCCCCATTTTGCGCTATAAGCTGCAATCGTCCTCCAGCAATCAGACTTACGAACTTTTGTTTGGCGAGATGGAGATGATCTCACTCGAACCGGGCGAATCAGCCACTCTCCATTTAGAGCCTGCCAGAACCTTCGACGTTGGGGCTGGTCCCGGCCGACCACTATCGCGAACGATCACCGGCAGCACCCTTGGCCTGATCTTCGATGGTCGTGGCCGCCCGTTGCAATTGCCATCAGACCCGCAAGCCAGCCACGCTGCCATTAGCCGCTGGAACAAGGCTCTTTGCGTGATGAATGATGCCAACGGGTTCTAGGGCGCATTCTCACGCAGGAATTGAAAGACAGAGCAACTGGTTGTGGTCGTTTGAGTTGCGGCGAATCGTCAGAAAACAGACTGTTTTGGGCAGAAGATCGAAGAAACCGCACGCTAGCGCGTGTCGGCTGGTAAGAGCTTCGCCGAATGAATAATGCGTTCTAGCGACATGGTTGCAGGTCAGGCTATCAGCGAGCAGCCCGGTCCAAAGACAATCGAGACTAACAATCGTCTGGTATAGTCTGACCTACGCCTGTTTCCGTTCAAACTGAGGTTAAGAATTGGGCGATAGGGCAGGCTTGGCGGGTTGTCGGCCGGCCAGGCTGATGCCAGTGAGAATGGCGGCCAGGCCCAGCAGTTCGGTCCAGCCGACGGTTTCGCCATCGGCTATTCCCCAGATCACCGCCACGACGGGGATCAGATAAGTGACCAGTGAACCAAACATCGCCCCTCGAACGCGAATCAATTCGTAGTAACCAACGATCGCAGTGATCGCCAGGGTCGCCAGCACAATAGGGATACCGATAGCGATTGCGGGCGAGTTTGTGATCGTATTGAGTGCGTGTGGATTCAACGCAACCCAAACGGCTGAGGGGATACCAGTGACGAAAAACGTGATGGCAGTTAGGTCCATCGCTGAGATGTGTGTCAGTCGTGAGCGAATGATGTGAGCTGTGATACCGTAAGAAAACGTAGCAATCAGCGGCAGCGAGTAGACCCAGACCGAACGATTTGGCGCGGTGGTTGTTTCTGCAATTGGGGTTGCAACGATGCAGGCGACTCCCGCCAGTCCCAACAGCAGTCCAATGACCCCATGGCGGCTGATCGACTTTCCAAAGCCAACAAGTCCCACAACCACCGTCGCCATGGGTGTTAGAGCATTGCTGATCCCGGTTGTTGCGCTTCCGAGTTGTGTCTGGCTCAGCGTCATGAGGTAAACGGGAAGCCCGCTTCCGAAGACAGCCACCAGAAACAAATCGCGATAGTCGGTAGGTCTAACCCGCCCGAGTGCCTGTACGATCAGAAACGTTAAGAGAGCCGCACTCGATGCATACCTGATTGCGATCAGTTCTGACGGGACCAGTGTCTTGAGGCCCCACTTCGAAATCACAAACAGGCTACCCCATGTCGTAGCGACCAGCAGCATCAGCCCCCAATCCCTGATCCTCGGCCGTTCGAGCGAAGCAGTGGGGGACATGACGAGGGTTCCGTTTCTTGGCCTGATCGCTGATCGGACTGTTTGTTGTACTTGGGCCAGTTTCGAGTTGGGGTGATAACAGATTCGCATTGAGTCTGCTGTCTGAATGGCTGTCACGAATCTCGATATGTCAGTCAGGTTGGGCCTAGATCGAACTGGTTGTGTGTGACGTTGAACAAGAAAAAAAGGAGGAGCCAGAGGAATTGGCTTGCACGGAAAGACAAAATGTCTATATTGATAACTGGGTCGCTCGGGCGGAACCATCAGCGACTGCACTCAGTCGGGCAGAACTTCGGGCAGGCTAATCGCCAGGTAGACGGGAATCGAATTGATGAAGACTCTAACCGCGCTCTCGTTAGCTGTTCCGATGTTTTGTTATGCCACGTTGGCCGCGAGGTCAGATGATGGTCAGCAACTTGCAGCCGACCGATTTGCATTCTTTTCGAAGAAGGCCACACAGTTATCGGTTCCGGTGAATGACAAAACTCTCTGTCGGGCTAATTCAGAGCCACTGCTGAACTGGACGATCGATTCGGCATGGCACGGCAGTTACTTTGTGTGGCTGGCGGATGATGCACCTTTGTTAGTCGGGTGCTACTTGACCGATTCGAGTGAGGCAGAGAAGCGTGTCCTCTATCTGGAACTGCATGCACTCACGGCTAAGCCCATCGACCCGGTGCGACTTCCATCGGTGCAGCCATTTCTGTGGCAGCCCAACACGACCGAGGTGATCAGCCTGAAACTAGATGATGTGGAGAAGGTTCACGCCGAGGCAGGGCTGCGACTGAAGCAGATGCGGGACGTAGCCAGAAGGTTCTCCGCTACCATGTATCGCGAGAATCGATCGAGTAGTGAAGAACTGCGGCTACTTCCGAAACCGATGTATCGGTTTCCGAAGTACAAAGTGGCTGAAACCGATGGGGCGCTGTTTGCCTTCGTATCGCCAACAGGGACTGATCCCGAACTGATTCTGCAATTGCGAGCGGTCGGCTCTTCAGATGGCCCGATTTGGGAAGTGATCCCGTTACGTTTTACGACCCGCGAACTGGTGCTCAAGGACACCGCAGACAACTCTATTGTATGGACCGTTTCCCAGTACAGTTGGGAAGATACCCAAAGTCGGGTGACCAATCCGTATGCGATTACGGTCGAATACTCGGGCGATCGGCAACGATTCGAGCAATCGGTTTCAGACCTGATGGATGCGGGGCAGGCTGAGCCTGTTTTGCAGGATTCTCCGCCAAAGCCTTAGCATTGCGGAAACAAAGTTTCCTGGCGTTTTTGGGTGCAGAGAGTGGGCGATCGGTGTAAGCTTGGGCTCTTCACTGGTTCGGGTTGCGCTTCCAGACCTGACCGGCCCGCCCCCCCTGCTGCCAAAGCTTCCCCTATGTCGCCGCTGCTGGTTGTTCGCTTTTGGATCATGGTGTTTTTGCATTACTTTGTCTGGGGAGCATGGTATGCGACCATGGGGACCTACATGACGAAGTCGCTTAACTTTCCTGGCGAGCAGGTCGGGCTCGCCTATGGTTCAACGGCTGTGGGAGCACTTGTTGCCCCGTTTATTGTTGGGGTGATAGCCGACCGCTTTGTTGCTGCTGAACGGCTGCTGGGCGCCTTGCATTTGATTGGTGCGGTCCTGCTTTATTCCCTTTCGACCATGACCGAGTTCAGCAGTTTTTATCCGGTTCTGCTCGCCTATACAGTGAGCTATATGGCCGGGCATGGGCTGACCAGCTCCGTCACTTTGCATCACTCTCGCAATCCAGCGAAAGAGTTTCCGATCGTGATGCTGATGGCGAGTGTTGGCTGGATAGCCGCAGGATTAATGGTGAGCTGGTATCAGCTTGAAAACAGTGCTGGAATGTTTCGACTGGCCAGCCTGGCAGCTTTGGTGATGGGAGTTTACTCGTTTACGTTACCACATACGCCACCTGGAAAGCGCGATGCGGCGATATCGCTGGGGAGCCTGCTGGGGCTGGATGCACTTACCCTATTTAAAGATCGCTCGTTCGCGACCTTTATGGTTTGCTCGTTCCTCATCTGTATTCCCCTCAGCTTTTACTTTAGCTGGATGAGCCTGTTCATGGCGGAAATGGGAGTGACCAATGTGGCCGCTAAAATGACCTTAGGGCAGGTCTCGGATGTGGTGTTTCTGCTCTTGCTGCCATTCCTGCTGCCGCGTTTGGGAGTCAAAGGAATTTTGCTATTGGGGATTTCTGCCTGGGCGGTGCGGTTTGGACTCTTTGCTCTTTATCAGCAAAGCCCCACAATGGTTTGGATGTTGTATGTCGGGATACTACTGCATGGGATGTGCTACGACTACATTTTCGTTATGGGGCGGATGTACGTTGATCGGCACGCGGGAGAAAGCATTCGTTCTGCTGCGCAGGGTTTACACGCCATCTTTACCCTGGGGGCAGGGATGTTTGTCGGGTCTTGGCTTTCTGGAGTTGTAGCCGAACAAACGAAGGTGAATGGGGACTTGCAGTGGCAAAGCATCTGGCTGATTCCCGCCGGGCTGGCACTAGTCATGATCTTTGTTTTTGCCGCCCTGTTCACCGATCGGCCCCAAAGTGCAAATGGTGCATCGCCGCACGCGGCTTAGGCCGGATTATTCATGCCAACCTGCATTTCAGTTGTTAGCCCTTTTGCGACAAGGCTTGCGGGCTATCTTGTGCAAATCAAACTGTCTTCGAGGTTCAGCGATGGATAGCGGAAAAGTGTCAAAGTGTTTCGATTGATTTATAGCGGAACGGCGCGAGCCGTTTGGTAAATGGTCTACTTGTGGCCTTTGCCCAATAACCGATAGGCATGAACCGGATGGCTTGCGCCATTCCGCTACTACATACGGGTCGCATGAAAACAGAAGTGCTAGTCCTTAGCGGCCGTCACTTGTGGTGTCGTCAGTCCCGGTGCACCGGGGCGATTCAGCGAGTAAATCACCACCGCCTCTGCGGCTAAATTCGCTGCTGGGTATTTACTGCGGGCCAGCGAAACCGCCCGATCGCGAGCGTTATCATCCAGCTTATATCGGGCATGCATCTCCTGATGATGCTTCGACTTGGCCTCGTCGCCAAGCTGATTGTAGAGCAATTGCAGTTGGTAGTGGGCGGTCACATTCTCTGAATCAAGCGACAGGGTCTTCTCAAATTGCCTTATGGCTGCCTGCAATAACTCCAGTCTGCGGGGAGCTAGCTGGTCACCACGCAACTGCTTGGCTTGATCGAACAGAGTCTCACCCAACAGGTTGATTACTTCGTAGTCGAGGCTGAAGTCGAAGCCCTTCGCTCGCATCTCGGGGTTTGAATCTTCCAGAACCTTGCGGAAGTTGGCTTCCGCTTCAGCCAGACGGCCCTGCTCACGGTTGACCAGTCCACTCAGCCAGCTAAGTGTCCAAGGTGGTGCGGGAGGATCAGTGAACTGACTGGCTCTGCTGGCCGCCTCGGCTGCCTCATCAAGGCGACCTTCTGCGTATAAGGCTCTGGCCAGATTCAATGGCCCATCAAATCGCTTGAGCTTCTCGACTTCAGCGAAAGCGGCTTGGGCCTGCAGTAGCTCGGCTTTTCCTTTTAGTAGAAGACCAATCCCATAGTCGTTCCAGCGTTGCCACGTTGGTAGCTTCATTTCTGGCTGGGTGACCACAACGTCGACCCCTTGGACTGGGAAAGTCAATTTATCGCTAGCGAGAGTTGTGATGGGCAGTTGATTGTCATAGGGCTGGCCGGGGACATGCCCACGGATTGGGTTGTCGCCAGGCCGCGCATTCTTGGCTACAAAGTCCATGTACTGCTTATCGAACTTCCGATACAGCAGCTTCACTTCGACCGTAACCGGCGCATCGAGGTTGGGGGGTAATTCGAGGCCAAAGTGGACAGTCTGGCCAGCTCCTGGAGGAATCTGGTTGTTATACAGGGGAACGAAAATATCTTGAGGATTGCGACGATCGATACGACTGCCATCCCGATCGAGCATAAAGACGTTGATGAAATGCGAGTAAGGATCAACTTCGCTTGTGGCATCAATGCCCCCGCTACGTCCAATCACCCGGTCGCCACTGGTGACAGTCACGTCGAGCCAAATCTCGTTCGAATCGACCGTCCCCTGCGAGAAGGGATGACCCATCTTGAGCGTGCGAACGACCGTTTCCAGCAGATACTTCTTTCCAGGGACCAGGGCAGGGACCTCCGGCCGCAACGGAGCGGTCAGTTTTCCTGAGATCTCGCCGTCGTCCTTAATTCCGAAGATATCGACGCGCAGTTTTTCTTGCAGATACTTTTGGTGGGCTTCAACTGTCTCGGGCAGATCGCGGATCCACGCCAGCCCGGTGTTGGCTCCCATAAACAGGTGGTTGTGAATCGTCAGGTTTTCGTTTCCAGAATTCTTCTTGGCGCCAAAATCGTTCGACTCGGCCAGTGGCATATGGCAGCCAGCACAATTATCAACGGCCTTTTCGGGATAGTAGAAACTGCGAGCACCATGTCCCGAGACGCCGCTAAGCAGATAGGTGTCGTAGTGGTTCTGGCCTCGCAAAAACTCTTTGTAGTGGTTTAGGCCGTACGGCAAATGAACCTTATGGCAGGTCGAGCAAAACTCGGCCGACTTGTGAAAGTCTTTCAGAAAGGTCTTCTTGTGAAAGGCTGGCTTGGCCTTCACCATCTGATTGTTGACCCACTGTAAGACGGCATTGTCGCTGAAGGCAAACGGATAGTGCTGCGGCTCTTCAATGGTGAAGTCGGCATTGCCACGGGTACTGTTGATATGGGTAACCGCATGGCAAACGGTACAAGTGATTCCGGCCTGCGACGTCGGGTGTTTCACGTCATCATACTTCGGATCATCGAAGGCCCCGCTGAAGAACGGCACGGGATCGTGGCAGCCTGCGCAAAATCGGGCACCCTGTACGTTGCCATCGCGCTTCAGGCAGTAGTCGCGAGTTTCTCGCACGCTGGCAAGGTACATGGGATTGTTGAACGAACTGAAATGGTGGGCGCTGTGGAACCAGCCCTTGTAGGCATCTTGATGGCATTTCAGGCAATACTCGTCGTTGTCCAGCACATGGGCCGGAATAAACTTTCCATCGCTCGTGCGGGCTAACGACGGAAAGAAGTACTTCTCTCCTTCCTTTGGCCCAACACTATTCCATTGCCGTGGATCATGATTGTGCATCGCCAGCATTGCTACGGTGCCAATACCCACTGCCACGGCATACCCCAGGCCCATCTTCCATTTGATTTTGGGACCAACCAGTCGATGGAGGACATAGAGCCAAACGCATGCCAGCGGAGCTAACACATGTGCCCAATAGACCACCGACCGGGCGCTGGGCTGCTTCAGGTCGAATCCGCCAACACGCATCAATAGCAGTCCCGACACCAGCACAATCAGGCTGGCGGCGAACAACACATACCCGACTCGAATGGCTCGCTTGTTCTTGCGAAACCGAGTGTTAAAAATGTGTTGAGCAGAGAACCCAATGAATGGACCAATCAACAGCAGCCCCAGGACCAGATGGCCCAAAAACATGTACTGGTAGAACCAGTTCTCATAGGTTTGCCCGGTCCACCAGTCGATGAAGGTCACCGTTGAAAGGTAACACGAGTTGGCCCCCAACAGCCCAACCAGGGCAAACATGACCCACAACACAATACGCAGGGTCGACCCCACCGAGGGAATAACTCCCTGGCGAGGAGCAGCCCCGGCCGGGGCGTCAGCAGAATGCGGGATACTGGCCATAGTTCGATCCGAATGGAAAAGATAGGAATACGATAGAAATCAAAGCCGAATATCAACGGGCAAAGCAAAAAAGAAGTTTGGCAGTTACCCGGCCCGATACCTAATTGTAGCAGAGCCTCGGGTCACCGCTTGAGCCGTTTCTGGAAGACCTCACCCAGATTCTGCGGGCGGGTCAGCCAATAGGCTCGTTTGGATTAACTTCGGGTGACCGAGTTTTTTTGGAAGCAGCGGAAAACCGGCGCAGCAAAAACGGAACAAGCTGGAATGTCGTGCCTTAACCGCTGCTGGCATCTTTGGCTATCAATTGCCGTTTAAGACACCCAAGTTCGGAAAAGTCGCCACAAGGCGTGATCGCGACGACGGCAGGCCGGGTGCCAACCCGACACTCACCCACCTAGCAGGGGGGCTTCCAGGGTTTAGAGAGGAGGCCGATTGCGGGCTTCTCATCCAGAATCAGAACGCAGCCCAGCAAAACTCGAACAACGAATTCGGGTCGATCGCCGCTGGTTGCGGCAAAGTCGCTGACTTGCGAACCCGAAGTGACCGGGACCGGCGCTGGCGATTCTGAAGGTTTCTTCTGGCAGGTCAGGCAAGTTCCTGATTTGGGTACGGTCGGGACGAGCGGCATTAAGCCAGCCAGGTAAGAATCGGCCTTAGTTAACCAGGCATCATTCGGCCCCCAGCCGGCCGCCAGATTGTGCTGCAGATAGTCGCCGCAGGAAGCCCGCAGGTCGGTCGCAAAGCCGAGGGAAAACCCGACCACCATCAAACCAGCCACTAAAACCCGGAGCATCTCCCTCCCCCCTCGGACGTTGTCCGGGAGCACTCCGCGTCGGGAGATCGGGGCTTGTTTGTTCACTCGGTTTCTTTGTAACGCGTTGTGATGACTGGCTTTGTGAATTGGCGCAGATGCTGGCAATCCGGTTTGTAAGGATAGGTTTTCTGGCAGCCGGAAACACTTCGAGCGAAGTCCCGCCACCCTACTACGCCAGATCACCCAAGAAAGAATAGCGCGCAGCCAAGAAAAACGTCAACACGCGTCCGGCCGAGCGTGCTCGTTTTCTGGCTATCCGACAATGACAGGTTGAATCGACCGGAAAGCCGTTACACGCCGCGCCAACTTCCAATCAACCCAATCAGCGGCGGCCCGAGGATCAATAATCCGACTGCGACCGCAATGGCTGCCGCAACCAAGACCCCTCCCGCTGCCACGTCTTTGGCGATCTTTGCCAGCGGGTGAAAGTCGGGAGAAACGAGATCAATGGTCGCTTCGATCGCCGTGTTCAATAGCTCGGCCACAAACACAAGGCCCATCACCAAAACCAGCAATGCCAGCGATGGAAAACTCAGCCGCAGCCCGATCGCCAGCCCCAAGACCACCACACCCAGGCAGGCATGAATCCGCGCGTTCCGCTGGCTACGAAGTGTGTGAACGATGCCACTGGAGGCATGACCCAGACTACGAACGAAAGGGGGTTGTCGCCGAATGGTCGTATCGGGTGGCGTCGCAGGCTCAAGCGGGTCAGGCGAATTCACTGCGAAACGGTCCCTGCGAAATGTATATCGGTAAACTCGGTCGTGCCTGTTGCAAGGTCTTTTGGTTTGACACCATGTCGCTGCCACTGAGAGTCTTCTCAGTGTGCTACCGAACGCACACGGTCGGGTTGCAGTGCAACCACGATTTTGCCAAATGGAGACTGGCCTAGCCTGCCGAACCCTTCAGACAGTCGTTCCCGTGGCACAATTGTATCAATCACTGGGGTGAAGTTCTGCTCTGCCAGCTTGGTCGTCAATTGCTGCCACGCAGTCTGGGCCGACTGAGCGCCTAAAGAAGTGACAATCACACCTCGAATTGCCAGCTGCTTAAACATCACTGAAGGGATCGAAAACGTCGCTTGGGTTCCGGCCAGAACCCCGACGCAAGAAACGGTTCCTCCAATCCCCAGCCAGTTCACGGCGCGGCCCACATAGTCCCCCCCAATGTTTTCAATCACCAGGTCGGCCCCTAGCTGGCTAGTCTGGGCCTGTATCGCTGCCTTGAGCTGCGGGTCGAGTGAAGAGTAGACCACGTTGGCCCCTAGCGAGCAAAGGCGAGCCTCTTTCTGCAAGTCTCGTGTCAGCGCAATCACGTTCCCTTGCAAACACTTAGCCAGTTGAACGGCTGCCAGTCCCACTCCGCCAGAGGCCCCAGTAACAACCACGGTTTTGTGGGGCTGCATCTCTGCAAGTTGCAATGCTTGCCATGCCGTCTGATAAACGAGGGCAGTCGCTCCCTGGGCGAAGGTCCAACCACGCGGCAAGGGTGCCAGGTTTTCTGCTCGAATCGCCTGGAACTCGCTGAGGGTCCCCTTAACTAAACTTGTCGAAGCAGACTGCAGGACGACCACCGCATCCCCCGCGCGAAAACGACCAGCCGTATCAGGAGTGGCGACAATCCCCGCCCCGTCACGACCTGGAACAAAAGGGGGTTTTGGCCCACCGGGGTAAACTCCTGCCATCTGATTCGCATCGGCCGGGTTCAGGCCAACGGCGACCATTTCAACCAATACTTCATCTGGTGTTGGTATCGGAGTTGGCTGTTGGGCCCACTCGGCCACTTCTGGGCTCCCGCACGAGGCGACGATGCATGCCTGCATTGATGAACCTTAAACTGTAGCTGTCTCTCAATCTCGTTTGCCCACACAATTGTGGCCATGAGTGCCGCCGATTTCGAGCGAACTTTCGTCGATTGGCTGGTAGTCAAGCGAAACGGCATCCTTTATCCTGCAGAGGCTACGCGAAGTACGGCAATCGCAATTCGTGTTCTCTCGCCAGTTGTTGCAGACCAATAGTTCGATTCGTCTCTGGAAGTTCGTACCGATGAAGTTTGTTTTGGTAATTCCTGATGGTTGTGCTGACGAACCACAAGCCAGCTTGGGTGGAAAAACACCACTGCAGGCCGCGGTCGTTCCCTATATGGATGCGATTGCCCAGTCGGGACTGATTGGCCGGGCAGACCATGTCCCGGCTTCCATGCCTTCGGGAAGCGATGTCGGCACAATGAGCCTGTTTGGATACGATCCCCTCGAGTATCACACCGGACGTGCCCCGCTCGAAGCGGCCGCTCAGGGAATCTCGCTTGGTCCAAACGACTGGGCCATTCGCTGCAACATCGTCACAATTCTGCACGAGGTGATGCATAGCTTCACCGCCGAGCAAATCTCAAACGAAGCCGCCCGAGCACTATTGGCAGCGTTGCAGGCTCAGCTGCCAGCAGGGTCGCCATGGGAATTCGTCCCCGGGGTCAGTTACCGCAATCTGCTGATGTATCGACCGGCCCAGCCAGATGCTCCGTTTTCCAAAGAGACCAAGACGACTCCGCCGCACGACTTGACTGATAAGCCAATCGCGCCGGGCATTCCGACTGGCCCGGGAGCCGATGTCCTCCTTCAGCTGATGGAAACTAGCAAAGCACTATTTGCAACTCATCCCGTCAATCAAGAGCGAGCCGCTAGTGGGGTGGCGCCTGCTACTCAAGTCTGGCTATGGGGTGAAGGGCGTCGGCCGGCCTTCAAAAGTTTCCACGAACGGTTTGGAAAACGAGGTGCGGTGATCACGGCCGTCGACCTGTTGCGCGGGCTGGGGAAGCTGCTTGGTTGGGACATTATCAACGTCCCTGGTGCGACGGGCTATCTCGATACCGACTATGCTGCCAAAGGCCGCTACGCGATCAGTCACTTAGACAAATACGACTTTGTGGTGGTTCATGTTGAGGCGACTGATGAAGCATCTCATGAAGGGAATGCTGCTGCGAAAGTGAAGGCTTTGGAAGAGATCGATCGACATATTGTCGGGCCAGTCCACGAGCATTTGAAGTCGCAAGGAAACTATCGGATTCTCGTCTGTCCCGATCACCCGACATTTTTACGCACCAAAACTCACAGCCATGGCTACGTTCCGTTCGCAATGTGCGGCACCGGGGTCGCTCGCAGCAATGCCGTCAGCTATGACGAGATCGAAGCAGCCAAGTCCCCTGTCAAACTTGATCGTGGATGCGAGCTGATGCCATTACTTTTTAAGGCGTAATGCACCGTCAAAGTCTGGTCTTTGTGTGCCGCTGGCTCTGCAAGTGAGCTGTCAACCGAATATCCGAATATCGCTGAGACCATAGAGCTAACATCACTCAACCATAATCCTGTTTTTACTGATCCTTATCCCGGTTAGTTCATTCTCCCAACACGTCTGATCAACTCTAAGCTACCAACCCTCAACTAATTACATACTGTCCATCACCCCATGCCTCCATCGTCAACGACGTCTTCACGACCAGTACGCACCCGGTTTGCACCCAGCCCCACCGGCTACATGCACATTGGAGGGATGCGCACCGCACTATTCGTCTGGCTTTGGGCGCGGCACACAGGGGGGACCTTCATTCTGCGAATTGACGATACCGACCAGGGGCGAAACGTCGCCGCAGCCCTGGGACCAATCCTGCGGGCCCTCGCCTGGTTGGGCCTTGATGTTGATGAAGGCCCCGACCCGAATGATCCAACTGGGCAAACCATCAAGGGGAGCCACGGTCCCTACTATCAGTCTCAGCGAACAGCGATCTATCGGGCAGCCGTTGAAAAGTTGCTGGCAGAAGGAAAAGCGTTTCGAGACTTCGATACTCCGGAACAAACACAGGCCGATCGGCAACAGGCGGAAGCTCTCAAGCAACCGTTTGTGAACATTCGGCGATCACTCAACCTGACCCCCGAGCAGGTCGCAGCCTTTGTGGCCGAGAATAAGCCGCACGTGGTCCGGTTTCTGATTCCTCGCGATCAGAAAGTTGCGATTGATGACTCAGTGCGTGGCCACGTTGAATGGGACTGCGCGACGATGCCCGACCCAGTCATCATGCGCAGTAACGGCGGGGTCCTTTACAACTTTGCGACGGTGGTCGATGACGCATCGCTTGAAATTACGCACGTCATTCGAGCCGAAGAGCATCTTACTAATACCGCGTTGCAGGCCCTCATGTTTGACGCCTTGGGCTACGAGCGGCCCACATTCGCCCATATTCCGTTCATCACCGCCCCCGGATCCAGCAAGAAGCTCAGCAAGCGCGATCTCGAAAAGCTGCGATCTTCACCCAAGCTGAAGAAAATGTTCGATCGAGCTGATGAAGTCTTTCCAAAACTGGGCCTGGGCGACTCGAAGTCGCTCAACCCGGTGATGGTCGAATACTATGAAAAGCTTGGCTATTTGCCCGACGCGATCTTCAACGCCCTCTCCCGGTTTGGCTGGTCTCTGGACGACAAAACCGAAATCATGTCCCGCCAAACAGTCATCGAAAACTTCACCCTCGATCGGATTGTGAAGTCTGCTGCAGGTTTCGATACCGACAAACTGCAGAGCATTCAGGCTCATTGGATGAACCAGCTATCGGTTGCAGACAAGCTGGCAGGCTGCTGGCCTTACCTTGTGCAAGCAGGTTTGGTCGCGGCTGATTCCACTAAAGACCATGTAAAACGAGTGATCGGTGCGTTGGGTGAACGCCTGAAGCTGTTTAGTGATATCCTCGACTATGATGAGTTCTTCAAACTTGATCAGCCGGTTCAGTACGATAATGCTTTGTTGGCACAAAAATTCACCGATCTAGCCGAAGCAAAAACAGTCTTGCTGCAACTGGCCAATACGATTGCCGCCATCGAGCCATTCGATGCCCAGACCCTCGATCGCGAACTTCACCTGGCGGTGGAAGCCCTTGGACGCCCAATGAATCAGCTCATCCAACCCCTGCGAGTCGCCCTCACCGGCAAAACCAGCGGTATCAGCCTGTTCGATACGCTGGCGTTACTTGGCAAACAGACAGTCGTCGAACGATTACAGACTGCGGCAGGCTGAGACCAGGCATAACGGAGTGGTCTACTTGTTCGAATTGAGTTGCTCATTCGTTAAAGCCAGATTGTTCACCGACGTAGAGGTGCTTCCAATGTCCTTCACGATCTTCAACACATCGATTGGTTGGATTGCAGCCGCTGGCTCGACCCGTGGGATCAGCGATTTGCTGGTCGGCTACAAAACCAAAGAGGATCTCGCTGCCACGCTTAATCAAAAGATTGATCGAGAAGTGCTCGCCGAAAAGCTCGAAGCAAAGTGGGCCAAGAAGCTGCAGCAATTATTCAAAGGCTACCTGGCTGGTGAAGTCGTCGACTGGACGGATCTCCCCGTCGACTTGCAGTCGAGGACTAGTTTTCAGCAAGCGGTGATCGCTGCGACGCGGGCGATTCCCCATGGCGAGACCCGGACTTATGGCGAAGTCGCCTTAGCGGCTGGTTCTCCCAAAGCAGCCAGGGCAGTTGGGACGGTGATGTCATCCAACCGTCTTCCGATTATTGTCCCCTGCCACCGCGTCGTCGCCAGCGGCCAACTCCTTGGTGGCTACACCTCGCCACAGGGGCTGGAACTAAAAAAACATCTGATTCGTCTCGAGCGCCAGCACGCCCCGCAAGCTTAGGACCCTATCCCCATACCAGGTTGAGCCTGCCTGGAAACCCTTCGTAATTGTTCCAAGTCAGCGAATCAGTGGTTGCGAACCGGCAGAACCAGGTTTTCGCATGAGTTCTTGGTAGGCTCCTAATCCAAAAGGTGAAGGCTGATCTCTTCCTTGCCGTCGCTGATCTCGACCGTGAGAGACGTAGTTCGTTCTGAGCGATACCTTTTTGGAATAATACTTTTTTGTGAGGGTGAGGCAACTCGCTGAATCTCACGTGAGACCGCAGTTGCGTCTGCTTGACTGCGAACCATTACGGTAACACGATAACTTCCAGGCACAGCGCCGCGGTGACCGTTGGTCATGAGATCGAATCTTCCGTTGGCATCGCTTTGTGCTGCCGCAAGCGGCCCAGTTGCCGGACAGAAATGGATTTCTGCGTCTGCCAATGGAATGCCACGAAGCGTAATGACGCCCGACGCATGAACCAGTTTCAGGCCAGAAGAGGGGGAGCACCCCGATGCCAGCAGGATCATCATTCCGACCGCGACGCTCGGGATGAATAATGTTCGAGAAAATGCGAGTTGCTCTGTGAGAGTGGCCATTCTATTCCTAACCAATGTCACGAGCGAGCAGTTTCATCGGGGGGGAAAAGATCCGCTTTCCAAAACACCAACAGTACTGAGGCTAAAACTCGCCGATGACCTCGCTGGCGTCCACTGTCGCAATAGCGCGATACAAGCCGAGATCGATATTCTCTGAGACAAATCGGCAAGAACCATCGAGCATCAAAAACTGCCCGCCGCCAACATGCTGGCTGTTGAAACCGAACAGATCGCCATACTGATAGGTTGGGATGGATCGTTTTAGCGAGTAGTTCAGTGGATAAGCTTGTGTCCCGAACGTTCCGTAAAAGTACGACCAAACACTGTAAGATTGTCTGCCAGCCAAGCACTCTCCCACTGCGGTGGTATTGCTCGTGCCATCGGTCACCGTTGAGATTCGCGTTACTTGCACGTCTCGAATTCCACGGATCATCCATCCATTGCCGCGATCAGTTCCGTTTTCACTATTTGCGT
The DNA here is from genome assembly GCA_027483145.1 of Planctomyces sp. Classification (GTDB taxonomy): domain Bacteria; phylum Planctomycetota; class Planctomycetia; order Planctomycetales; family Planctomycetaceae; genus JAIXVG01. The sequence continues at coordinate 3,032 of JAIXVG010000146.1, read as the reverse complement.
TCCGTCCACTGGGAATCGAAAAATGAATCGCTGAATCGCTACCAAGGTCAACTTCGCCTCCGCCACATCCCGTGAAGGAACCCCAGTTGCAGCCGGTGACACCCCAGTAATTTGTCACACCAAATGGGACCGTTGTATTCAAGATGGTCGTGGGAGGCGATGAAGATCCGGTATAGGCGTACTGTGTGCGCTGGTCGAGCCGACCGCTGCCGTTACCGGAATCTGACGGGCAAAGATAAGTCGCTATGGTCGTCTGGGCTAATGTTAAGTTCGGGCCTTCAGCAAACCCGAGTCCCAGATCGTAACGGTTGAACAGGTTTGCTTGATCGACAAATGGCAGTATTCCGAATAGCCACGACCGACTACGCACCGACTCGGTATAACAACTGGAGCCGCTCACACTGTAGCTAATTGGGAAAACCCCGGAAGTGTCGTGGTAGTTATGGATCGCCAATCCGATCTGCTTAAGGTTATTCTTACACTGCGTTCGCCTCGCAGCTTCTCTAGCTTGCTGAACGGCAGGTAAAAGTAGTGCGATCAGTACTGCAATGATGGCAATGACCACCAGCAATTCGATCAGTGTGAAACCGCGGCGGTTTGGTTCAAATCGATTTTTTATGGGAACAACGAATTGGTAGCGATACAACATTTGGTGAGACTCCAGCGAATTGAGAGCTGATCCGAATACACTCTGATGCATCCGACTCTTTTCATCAACGAAGCGGTCTCGAACAGGCACAACCTCGTATTCAGATAGGTTCTTGGTTTCACTTTTACGAGATGATTTGTTTCACGATTCGGCCATGAACGTCAGTAAGTCGATAGTCTCGGCCGCCGTGGCGAAATGTCAATTGCTCGTGATCGAGGCCCAATAAATGCAGGATCGTCGCATGAAAATCGTGTAAATGGACGCGGTCTTCGACAACTTCCAGGCCCAGGTCGTCTGTGGCCCCGTAGATCATTCCCGGTTTCACGCCCCCTCCAGCAAGCCAACTGGAAAACGCAAGATGATGATGCTCGCGTCCCCCCATGCCGGGCTGCTCATTAAATGGTGTTCGCCCAAACTCAGTGGTCCAGACAACAAGCGTTTCATCAAGTAAGCCGCGCTGCCGCAAGTCGGCGAGTAAAGCGGCAATCGGCTGATCGACATTTTTCGCCAGGCCCGCATGGTCTTGCATGTTGCCATGAGAATCCCAGTTTCCAGAAGACCCGGTGTCGATCAGCTCGACAAACCGGACTCCATGTTCGACAAGCCGCCGAGCCATCAGACACTGCCAGGCAAAACCTGTTTGTATGCCGCTTTCCAGTCCATACGAGCGGAGAGTTGATTCGGTCTCTTGCGATAAATCAAATGCTTCGGGTGCGGCAGTCTGCATGCGAAAAGCGGTTTCGAAGGCACGAATTCGGCCTTCGAGGGCTGCGTCAGCACCGGTAATTGACAGATGGCGTTGATTCAGTTCTTCCAGCAGGTTGAGTTCGGCGGTTTGGCTGAGCGCAGAGCCGCCTGTGCGAGCAACATTGGGAATTGGTTCAGGTCCAGGTGTTACCAACGTTCCTTGGTGGTTCGCTGGCAAAAAGTCTGCGCTCCAGTTCAATGTCCCAGCATACGGGGTATGTGGGGCCAGGACCATGAAGGCTGGCAGGTTCTGATTCTCTGTTCCCAGACCATAGCTGACCCAGGCCCCCATACTGGGGCGGGCAAAGTTGAATGACCCGGTATGCATGGCCAACGTGCTATTGAAGTGGCCGGTATGATCGGTCACCAACGAACGAATCACGCAGAGTTCGTCAGCCATCGACCGGATGTGTGGAAACAGGTCACTGACCGGAGTACCGCAGCGTCCGCCCGGTTGAAACTGCCAATCGGGCTGCTTAATGAACATTTTGAATTCACCGGGCTTTCCCCGATAGTTGTTCACCGTCAAAGACTCATTGTGTAAGGCGGTCAACTTGGGTTTAGGATCGAACGAATCGACGTGCGAGACCCCCCCGCTCATGAACAGGAAAATGACATTCTTTGCACGAGGCGGAAAGTGGGGCTGCTGTGAGTGCGACTGAGTGCGAGCAGCAGAGCTGGAATCAGCAGATACCGCATCTGCCAGCAATGCCTGCAGGGCGATAGCGCCACATCCACCAGCGCAGCGACGCATAACTTCACGGCGGGATAAAGACTGCAAAAACATAGTGCTACTCCCAAGCGATAAACTCGTTTGATGACAGGAGCGTTTTTGCAAGCGCGATCCAGGCCGTGCGATTCTGCTCGTGCGAGCTTTGTGCTCTATCGGAAAAACGAGACTGATAGTTGTCAAGAAAATGCATGATAGCCACCTGCTCTGGTCGTGATGGCTTGCGAGCGTAAATCATACGAAAAGCAGCATAAAGGCGCTCTTCGTCGTTACCATGATTCTTGATGAGACGATCGGCGAGTAGCTGAGACTGCTGTTGCACGAATGGCGAGTTCATGAAGTAAAGCGATTGGCTGGGAACGGTCGTATTATTGCGATGTGGGGTCGTCGAATTGCTATCGGGACCATCGAACAGAGTAAAAAACGGGTGCCGCTTGACTCGCTGCTGCATCAGGTAAACGCTTCGGTGATTATGGTCGTAAACCGCGACGAACGGATTGTGCTGCGTAAAGCTCCAGGTTGAGACGGGAGGAAATGGGTGAGGGCCTGGGGGACCGGTTGATAGCGTTGCGGATAACGACAACAGATTGTCGCGAATCGACTCGGCATCCATCCGCCGCCGATGAAATCGCCAAAGATAACGATTCTCAGGGTCAATGGCGGCCGACTCTGGTTGCTCGGCGCTGGTCAGGCGATAGGCATGCGAGCGGAGAATATGTCGATGCAGACTCTTGATCGACCAGCTGTCACTAATGAATCGTCGTGCCAAATCGTCAAGAAGTTCTGGATGAGTAGGGGCTTCACCACGATGGCCAAAGTCGTTGGGTGTGCGAACCAGTCCTTCTCCAAAATGGTGCTGCCAAATGCGATTAACCATCACCCGGGCCGTCAGCGGATTCGTCGGAG
>JAIXVG010000467.1 GCA_027483145.1 Planctomyces sp. | reverse complement strand
GCATCCCGACTGCCATCATCACCACGACCACCAGAACTGAAAGCTGGGTCGGAAGGAGTTGAGCTTTCCAGGTTGTGGCGATGAGAGCCGCACTGGCTACCGCCAGCGCAAACCCGATCGACACACTGTAACTAAGGACGTAATACCACATCCCCCTGCTGACCACTTGATCGAGCAGCATGAGTTTGTAGCGGCCGATTCCGATCGCGTAAGCCAGCATGAACAGCAGGCTAGCGATAAACATGGGAATCGTGGCCCCGCCCAACGCAAACGAGGCCCGCGAGGTCATCGCCAGCAGCAGCGTGTAGCCAATGAAACCGGTTGCAACCAAACCGGCTCCCAGGATCGATCGAACTTGGTTGTGCTCGATGGCATTACGCGTAGTCAACACGCTATAGACCAGCGAGACAATGATTCCACTGAAGTAGAACGCGGCGATTCCCATGTAGCTGTAGATGCCGGTCGTCAGTACTCCCAGCCACTGCATCGAGTAATTCGCGCGCAGATCGAGTACCTGTCCCACTGGCTCCCAAGCAAGAGCGAGTTGAGTGATGAACAATCCGACGACCGCAGCCGCCGGGATTGCATACATCGCGGCGATCCAAAATCGCGAGCGACCTTCGGCAAACGGTTTCGGCCGGGGATACATGACGAAAAAGTGGAGCGAAACAACCGGCAGCAAAACAGCGCAAGTGGCGAAAGGGAGGGTCAGCCACAGATGCCCGGCGATGACCCACCAGTGGAAGCCTCCGACGAAGGCCCCCATGGTGAAAACACACATGACATAGAACAGGCGTGCCGGCCGATCAAACGGCCTGCTCCAAACCGCCAAGGCGGCAACGCTGAAGATGGCCAACTGCAAAATGAACCAGGCCAGGGTCAGACCCACGTCTTCGACGGGGACCGATTGAACGGCGAGGTAGGTGGTGTGTTCGACTCCGGTTCCGGAGTGGCTGAATCGAGCGCGGACGTAGAGGAGGCCGTTCTGTTCCTGGGCCAGGGGGGGTGACCCCAGTTCGAGTGGATCGCCCCCTGCGAAAAACTGGCTGCCGGGGGGTGGGGTGGCCGATCTGAGGCTCTGCATCGCCCGGTAGTAATCCAGGGCAGTTACGACCTTTTGGCCGCCAACCTCTTTAAGTCGGTCCCCCGCAGTTGGTTTGGGACCAATCTGGCGAAGTCCAGGCGTTCTTTGAATGACGATGCCTTCCCAGCGGAAGGGACGGTCAACGGACCCTTCGAGGCGGCTGTCAACAAGCAGGAATCGGAGACGCGCATCAGGAGCGGTTGCAACGTAGGCCAGCAGGAACACACAGTACGCGAGGATGCAGCCGCCGAAGGTGGCGAGGGGCCAGCGAACTTTAAGTTGTTGTCTATCCATGATTTACTTCGCGGTATTCCTGTCTGAGCTTTGCGCGCCGAATCGGCGCCGAAATGCTGCGCCGATCAGATGAATCGATTGCACAGCGCGCCGCAAGAAGAGTCAAGCGCCGAAAGCAAAGGACTTTCAGTTTTCCCAAATCAGCGCCTTTCGGCGCCTGACCGTCCTATCTCCTTGTTTTCAAAGGGATTGGGGAAGTGACTGCCTGTTGGAGATATTTCTTCGGCGCTGTAATCGAATTGGCACCGATTCTGCTGATTAGTCGAGCGTTCGAATAGTAACTGTTTGAACCCAATTTTTGACCCCAGCCGGCCCTTCCTGATAGAAATGTTGTTTCGCGGTGAGTTCCAGCCAGATTCCTGAGTAGCGCGACCCACGCCCCTCTCAGACCATCCCTTGAACACCCCCGCACCCGAAACAAACGCTATCCGGGAGGGCCTTTCTTTTTACTCTTTCAAGAATCCTTTTCGTCAAGCTGCCCAGATTGAGTCAGTCAGCGTCCTGAGCAGGCCCAATCGGGTTTTCGGATATGTTGCTAATGGCGGTGTTCCATAACGGGGAACAACTGCCCAGAGTAGCCTCCTGGTGAGGCGAATTAACCCGGCACGATGACGGATTGTCGTGCCGGGTTTTTCGTTTGCTGGCAATCGAAGCAAAGTAGCCAGCGATACATGCCCCTCTACCCTATCTGGCGAGGTTGCGCGTGGCAGACGAAATGTCTGGAGTTGTTCGACGGTTTTCGGTCGAGGGAGAGAACCGCTGACCGTGGATTAGCTAGCGGGCGAGCATCCAGTAGAACACGTGAGGCGGATTGGGGCTGCGAGGCTACTCGGTGTAGACCGCGTAGCTGGTGGGGGTTTCCCATAGCTGAACTTCGACAACCGGCAAGTGGTCGGCGACGGCCTGCCGGTAGATCATGCGGGCGATCGCTTCGGCTGTGGGGTTTTCTGGGACGACGAGCAGCCGCTCCCCCTGGGCCTGCAAAATGGGGATGAGTGGGTCGGCCTCGTTGAGGAGCATCGTGTGGTCGAGGGTGTCGTCGATCCACTTCGAAACGGTCGACTTCAGGTCTTTGAAGTCCATCAACATGCCGCGCTCGTCGAGATCGGGGCCTTCGAGGGTGATAATGGCCTTGCCGTTATGGCCGTGCAGGTGGCGACATTTTCCGGAGTAGTTGAGGAGCCGATGGCCGTAACAGAATTCGATCTCTTTGCTGACACGGAACATGGTTCGCCTTCGTGGATTGTCCGGATTGCAGAATGACGTGGGAGCCTGAGAGCGTGGAACGGATGGCTGTCGGTCCGCTCCGGAATAATAGTCAGTGCGGCATTTCGGCTACAGGTGCCGGGGCCGAAATGCGGGGCTTTCGCGTTTGTGAAGCTTGGTAAGATCAACTTTGGGTGGCAGGGGCGCCCGGCGAAGCGAAAGCGCCTCATGAGCATGGTTTCTGAGCCCGGGGCTTCCAAAGCAGGGCCCCAGCCACCCGCTGAGTGATCCACAAGAGCGGATGGCGCTGCTTCTTGTTGCTTCGCACCCAACCAGTCTGGCGACTGGTCGGGCCACCCGGCATGACTAATCAGGGCCAACGCCGTAATGGCTGGAGAATGGATAAACCGTGAGTGAGGAATTGGCAGAACTGGTAGCAGACTGGACGGGGCGGATGGCTGCTGTGTTGTTTGCTGCTGAAGGGTTTTATCAGTTCGGCCGATGGGTGGGCCAGAAGGGAGCGCAGGGTGAGTGCGAATCGGCGGGGAAGGGAAAAATGGTCGTCTTCAGCCTGTTTGGATTTCTGGTGCTCACGCTGCATATTCCGCTCGCGATTGTGCTGGTGCATGCAGGCAGTCATGACGTGGGTTACCAGGCGACGGCCGATCGAACGTTGGCGGTGACGGGGATTGATTGGGGTGGCGGGTACTATTTGAATTTTGTGACATGGGCTGCGTGGGGCGTGGAACTGGGTTTGGGAAGTTCGGCTGGCCTTGCCCGCAGAACGGGCTGGTTAAGAAGGTGCTGCTGGTGGTGGGTGGCGAGCATGATGTTTTGCTCGACAGTGGTGTTTGGGCCGTGGGGCTGGGGGGTGTTGGGAGTGGGGTATGGTGCGGTGCTGGCGGCTGTTTACTGGCGCGGTCGCGGTTAGACCGGATTATTCATGCTGTAATGCGTTTGAACCACAACCCGTTTCGCGTGATCGGTATCCGGCCCTTTGACTTAAGGGAGTCGATCGCTAATGTTCATCGCGAGAGATCAGACGAAAGGGAAACGTGGTCATGCGTTGTAGCAGAATGGCACGAGCCGACTATCCGAATGGTCGGGTGCATATCTTCGACGTTGATAACTCACACATGCCCGATCTGACGCTAATGGTCAGGGACTGAATTGTTCCCCCTTGGCCATCTGATAGCCACCGTGACTGTTTTGAAAACATTTGCTAGTTTCTTGTTTCGTAATCTTTGCGCCGATGGGTTGACGACTCGCTGCGATGAGTTCGATTCCGAGACTCCTTCCACTGTCGCCGCATTTCCTGAATCAATTGCATCGGTTCAATGCTGAAAGAGCGTTTTATAGGTTGGATGACGTTGTCCTAAGAGCCACTCTTTGGTTACCACGATTCCAGTTAGTTTTTCTGCGAGGCAGAACGCAGAGGCTGTCGGCTCGGCAAGCCCCCAGGTAAAAGTGGCTTCTTCGCTCAAGGCTCCCTCTGCATCGTAAAGCAAAGGATCGAATTGACGGATGAGAATCCCGTCTTTGGCATAGACGAAACTCATGTCAGCGTTGATGCTCGTGTAAATTGAAACATACGTTGGGCAGTTAATTTGAGACAATATGCTAGGGTTGTCATAAGTGGCGACACCAGCCCAGCCATTGCTTTCGAACGTAACAACTGCGCTGCCAATGGTATTGATTTGTACGCAACCGCATCCCTGTTCATCGTCTTTTCCGAAAGTCTCCCAATACTCGCTGACCAGCGTCAACTTCTGAGTTTGAGGGATGATCTGAAAGGCCCGTTCGACGCTTGATAGATTCGCTCCGACGGCGATCGTGAGACAAAACGGTTCTAATTTGTTGACCCAGAGATAGTGTTCGATCATGAGGATTCCTTAAACGTCGTCGATCGTTAATCCCAATCTGCGATGTTTACAAGGCAAATAGCTACCGCGAGTCCGAGATGGCCTCATTCAAGCAGACGAAACAGTAATTGACGCAAACTGTCTGGCCTGCCGAGTATCGACGAACGGCCATGTTTGACGGATTGAAGCATCTGACCAAGATTCGATTTTCTCCGTCCACATGCGCGGGGGGCCCTGGATCACGGCATCCGACGCCTGATGCGGTGCTTGATGGAGTTGGTTCACCTGGCGATCATGGAATTCATGGAGTACCAACTACAGTGCCACCGGGACCTCCGTTATGAGTGACAAAATGGATTGGAACAGTTTGGAAAAGGAGATACAGAAATGCTTTCGTTTTGGCCCACCCAATGGTTGGCTTTTGGGGTGGGACATTGACCGGGGATACTCTGCGATAAGCTCGGTTATCGCCCCACTTCAAGTTTTTAACTGCACGACATTTGACTACGGATTTTGTAACTGGTTCGAAGTTAGACTCAGTGAACGAGAGTGCGGCGCTTCTTGGGTCCTAACAATCAAGCTTAGCTTCATTGCGCTAGTCTATTGTCTATTCTGGACATATTGCGAGAACCGAACGACTGGAGAAGTCAGTGAAGTTATCCCTAGTAACTGCATAGCCATTGAAGCTCGCGCCAAGAAGGTACTTGACGGTTTTGAACTTCGAGAGCTGCCTCCGACTTGGCATCTCAGGATTGTTGAAGGAGTGCGCCTTGAATTGAGCGGCAACGAACGAGTTACTGCTGATAAATGTCTTTTCAACGACTATGAAGGCTAGGTGAGTTGAGTCTGTGTTGTCGGACACTTCGGCCCATTGTTTGGACGGTAGCCAAAGGTCCCGCGAATGTCACAGCCGCCACCCAAGCGAGTGAATCCAACCGAGCATCGGAGTCGAAATCATTGCAGCGATGAATTCAAAGCTGAGGCAGACCAGTTGAGCAGGTTCGAATGACTAGCTGGAAGTTTGGGTCGAAGCCAATCGCTCCGACGGGGCGAGCTTAGAAATTGAACTCTTGCGGCCACAGTCGTGGCTGGAGGAGATGGGTCTCGATCAGGTTGGCAGCCTGTTTGATGTGACCTACGACGACCTGGATGTCAGGGCCGTCGGGTATGTGACCAGCATTGCTCCCTGCGGAGAAATCGTCACTGGCGATGGCCCCGTCGTCATCGGCCGGTTCATTACCCGCGATGAGCCATCAGTACCCGACTGCTTACGCAGTCAGCTCGCCTTTAGGTTGCCGGCTGGGTGTTGTGTTGATCGTTGAAGAAACCGAACGCTAGCGCGTTGCGGCTCATTGAAGTAGGGCTTGAAAGTCCGTTGAACGTATTGATCGGATTGCTGATCAGTGGGAAAGGGAGTTTTTGAGTTTTGGTTAATGTGGCTGGATTTGTGAAATTCGGAATCGAAGCAACAAAAACCCGACGATTGGCATCGTCGGCTCGGTGGGCTGTGTTTTGCAACAACGAGTTGTGGAAAGTATGCTCTGATTGCCACAAAAAGGTTCCCGAAACCTTGTTTAGACAATACCCACGTCGAGTGCCATTCAGCCGCACAAAGAATGCTTGGCTATCCTCAGGCACGCATCAAACATCAAGTTAATAACGATCGAGGCCGAAAAGGAATCAGTGAATCTATAGCGAAATCCGTCTCGCTTCGTCGACCACTGACTTTGCTACTCACAGAGTACGAGTGATGAATCGGACCTATCGAGCAGCAGTGTTTTGCGGAGCCACGCCGCTGGTGACGGGGGTGTCGATTTTCATACTGTGGATCATTACCAGATGGGAGTGGCTGATTCTGGCCGGTCTCCTCACGCTCTTTGGCGGGCCAATCGTCTTTGTATTCGGCATCCTCGCGCTCGCGCAGTACTATCAATCAGCGATGCGTTCAACAGAACTCAACAAGCGAGACGTTTCGCTGGCAACATTAGGGTGCCTGGGGCTTCTGTTGTCGAACTTCCTGGTGGCAGCGGGGATCATGATTGCTGTTGAAGCCATCCAAACCTGCTATATCGTCGCAGTCGAAAATCAATCACGGCAATCGCTTACCGAAGTTCACGTTTCTGGTGGTGGCTGCGATGCCGACTTGGGGACGATCTTACCCGGCGAAACGAGTCGCGGTTCGTTCTGGATTCGGCATGATGATGAACTGACGTTTCACGCCAATTCGGGTCAATTGGCGCTTTCTGAAAAAATCGATGGATATGTCACGCACGGCGTTGGCGGACATACCATTGTGACGATTCAGCCTAGCCAAACGATCACCGTTACGAAGGGCGCGCGATGAACAACAATTGGTTGCGGTGATCTCTCCCGTTAACTAACAGCTACTTCCAGCAGCTTCCGCTCGACGGCACTTCTGTGGACCGCGGCGGTGAATTGCATGTAGCGGATGCCGTCGGCGAAGGTGGTGCGGGTGACTGGTTCTTCGCCTCGGATGGCGGCGATGAACTCGGCTTCGCAGCGCCAGCCTGATTGCCGTTCGGGGGGGATAGCCAACTCAGTGAGCTGAGAATCACCAAAGCGGCCGGCCAGGAGGCGTTCTTTCGCACCAAGATGCAATTGCAATGTTCCAGCGCTGCCATAAAGGTGGACCTGATGGCCAGCTCCAAAAAGCTGCATACCGCTGACCATATAAGTCCCTCGAGCGTTCCCCGCGTACTGGGTAAGGACCTGAACACTGTCGGGGATGTCGACCGGTAAGTTTCCGGGACCATGAGGATTAGGTCGGGTTGGCTCGAAGATGGAGGTTTGTGCGAAGACCTGGGTTGGCTGGCTGATCCACCGGGAGACCGTTTCGTGAATGATTCCCAGGGTAAGGACATTCTGGCCACTAGTTTGGCTCGACTGGCGCCAATGCAGTACAGCAGAGTAGTCGTGAAACTGCTGTGTGCAGCTTAAAACCAGAACTTCGCGCAGGTCGCCGATGTAGCCCCCTTGCATGAGATATTGCATTTCGTGATCGACCGACAGACCAAAGGGGCTGGGAACGAGCATGGCTACTTGTTTGGGATGGGCCTTGGCGGTCTCGTCCATCTGCAGTGCTTCGGAAAGGGTGCGGGCCATGCGGGCTTCGCACAGAACGTGCTTGCCAGCACGGAGGGCCTGAACCGTGAATTGAGCATGCGTATCGGGCCAGGTTCCAATGACGATGGCATCAATTTTGTCATCGGCCAGGAGTGCTTCAACCGTCG
>JAIXVG010000265.1 GCA_027483145.1 Planctomyces sp. | reverse complement strand
AGACGAAGACCCGTCGACCGTTGGCAAGCGAATGTTCGAGTTCACCGGTGGCGCCTCTGCCGCGTTCGACTACGACCATGATGGCTGGGTCGACCTCTATTTTTCGCAAGGGGCCAAATGGAATGCTGGCCCAGTCGCCGGAGAACTACGCGATCAGCTCTTTGCTAATCGGCAAGGACAAGCAGCGACAAATGTCACGAATTCGGCTCTGTTGGGAGACCAGGGATTCAGTCAAGGTGCTGCAGCAGCCGACTACAACAATGATGGATTCACCGACCTGTATGTTGCCAATATCGGCAACAATCAGTTGTATCGCAATCAAGGAGATGGAACCTTCGTACCGGTCGACGATCCAGCTATTGCTTCCAATCCCGGCTGGACCACCAGTGTTCTGATGGCTGACCTTAATCTCGACAGTATCCCCGACCTATTCGATGTGCGCTACATCACCGGCAGCGATGCCTTCTCGCGCATTTGCGGACGCGACGGCGTAGCGATGGCTTGCTCTCCCAGTGAGTTTCCTGCGGCAGATGATCGCTTGCTTTGGGGCAACGGCTCGGGCCGATTCTCCGACCTCTCTGCCGAGTCGATCACCAGTCAGCGAGATGGCCGTGGCTTGGGGATTGTCGCCGCAAGGTGGTACGACGACGTTCTTCCCAGCCTGTTTATTGCCAATGACATGACCGCCAATTTCCTGCTCACCACGCGAGCAGGTCAGGTTGGGTCTCAGCTGGTATATGACGATCTGGCACTCGCCGCCGGCGTCGCCTACGATCACGAAGGAGCAGGCCAGGCCTGCATGGGGGTTGCGGCCGGTGATGCGAATCGCGACGGGCAAACAGACCTCTTTGTGACGAATTTCTTTAATGAGTCAAACACCCTTTATCAGGCGAGCGGGCCAGGGCTGTTTGTCGACGAAGTGTCGTATCGTGGGCTTCGCGAACCGTCGTACGGCTTCCTTGGATTTGGAACTCAGTTCCTCGATATTGACCTAGACGGTTGGGAAGACCTGGTCATCACGAATGGCCATGTCGACGACACCGGAAAGGCCGGCACTCCATACAAGATGCGTGCTCAAGTCTTCATGAATGATCAGGGCCGCGACTTCGTCGAACTAGAAAGCAAAACGCTAGGTCCCTGGTTCGACCAGCCTTTTCTTGGCCGTGGTTTGGCTCGTCTTGATTGGAATCGCGATGGTAAGCCAGATTTTGCCGTCAGTCACAATGATGAGCCCGCAGCCCTTATGTTGAATACCACTCCATTAACAACATGCGGGCACTTCATCTCGATCAAGCTCGTAGGAACCGTTTCCAGCCGCGATGCGTTTTTTACTCGCATTCGGGTCAAGCATGGAGAAGTGACCACCACTCATCAGCGAACTGCCGGCGATGGCTATATGGCATCGAACGATCCCACCTTTATCATCGGCCTCGGCGATTCACGAACAGTCGATCAATTGGAAATCGATTGGCCCAGCGGTCAGCGGCAACAGTTCACAAACCTGCCTGCCGATTCATCCTGGATAGCCATCGAAGGTCAGTCCCCCGGCCTCTTTCACTTAGAAGAATAGGTCTTTCGTACGGCTGCTCTACGGCAGCTCAAACGTCGCCCTGACGATGGGATGATCGGAAGCCTGGTTATCGATACTCGCCGCGTCTCGGCAAACCAGCCCTTTTGCTAGAATCCAATCAATGCGATTCGGGTCCGCTGCTAGAGGATTAACAATGTCTCGCCGGTCCAGAAACGCCTTGAGAACCGGGTCGCTGGCAGTTGTGTTAAGGTCACCCATCAGAATCGCCGGAGCAGCTAACGCATTAAACAGGTCGAGGATTACCGGCAGCTGAGTTCCACGATCACTGCCACTGTCAACATGCACAGTCAGCACGTTGATCTCCCGGCCATGCACCGTCAGTCGCGACAGCAGGCCACAGCGATAGGCCTTCCACTTTCGGCCCGGTAACGGAACGCGGACCACATTCACTGGCGACCGCGATAGCAGCCCGTTTCCGTAAGTGGTGAATCCCCATTGACGCTCGGTCGCAACCATCATGTTGTACAGACCGATCTGCTCACCCAGTTCCAGCGCCTGATCGGTCTGCCAGCCCTGATCGACTTCGCACAGACCGGCAAAATCGACCGCTTTCAGCAGCTCTCCAATCGCCGCAATATTCGTTTCACCAGTCACTCCTCGACCCCGGTGGATGTTGAAGCTGGCGACTCGCAGGACCGCGTCTTCGGCCTCGGCACTCACTCCACCCGTAGTCGCTTGCTCGGCCTTCCCAGCTGGCGATCGCCACTCCAGGGGCATATGAGCTGCAGCCGGTGCGCGAAACCCCCATGGAGCAACCAGCAGCGTCCCCAACACCAGCACCAGCACCAGCAGTTTCCAACCCCAGCCATTGGGGCTCAACAGTCTCGCCATCCGCTCCCTCTTAAACAGACTGGTCCGCCCCATTATGGAGCACCCGCCCATTCTGCGAAACAGCAACTGAATCACCCGCAAAAGCCTAACTTTCCCTCGCCCCCATACGGCACCCGTCGTTGTCCTACCCCAGCCACTCCAGACCATCGGCCCGGGCCAGTCATTCGATCCAGGAAAGCCCTCGAATCGCTTCCCCCCAGACGGGGGCTTCGCGCCGAAACCACCTCCCGCTACAGTCCATTCAGCAAAAAACAAGGTGCGAACCACCGGTCGGCTGATCAGATGTTTCAAACTCCGGCCCCCCGCCTGCTGCCTCTCAGTCGAAGGCAGCCAGCCTGATCGCCAAACGGCTTTGAAACCATTTAGAACCGCTTGAGATTGAAATCTGCCTCATGAAAACTGACGAACTGCGAGAAAAGTACCTGTCGTTCTTTGCTTCCAAAGGCTGCGTTCGCCGCCCGACAGACGTCCTCGTCCCTAAAGACGACCCTACTGTCTTGTTCACCCCGGCCGGGATGAACCAGTTCAAGAACCAGTTTTTGGGGATCGGCCCCCTCGAATTCACGGCAGCCACCACCTGCCAGAAGTGCATCCGCACCGGCGATATCTCAAATGTCGGCGTCACTGCCTATCACCACACATTCTTCGAAATGCTCGGCAATTTCTCGTTTGGTGATTACTTCAAACGCGAAGCCATCCACTGGGCCTGGGAATTCCTGACCTCCAAAAAATGGCTCGGCCTCGAACCCGAACGCCTTACCATCACCGTTTACCTCAACGACGACGAAGCAGCGGCCATCTGGCAAAACGAAATCGGTATTCCCGCCAACCGTATCACCCGCGAAGACGAATACGAAAACTTCTGGCCCGCAGGTTCCCCCACCAATGGCCCCGATGGCGTTTGCGGCCCCTGCAGCGAAATCTACTACACCCCTCCCAAATCGGGCAAAAAGGTCGAAATTTGGAACCTCGTTTTTACGCAGTTCAATCGCAAGGGAAATCCCCCCAATAACCTCATTCCACTCCCCAAAAAGAACATCGATACCGGGATGGGGCTCGAACGGACCGCCTCGGTGATGCAAGGGCACGAAAGCAACTTCGAGATCGACATCCTGAAGCCGCTTTGCATGGCAGCCGGGGATATCCTTGGCCTCAAGTATGCCTACGAAGCACCTCACGGTCGCGCGCTGCGCCGAATTGTCGATCACGTCCGCGCCTGCACGTTTGCCATTCACGAAAACTGCCTCCCCGATAACGAAAAAGAAGGCTACATCGTCCGGCTGCTGTTACGCCGCGCTGCGATGGAAGGCTTTCTGCTAGGAAAGCAAGAGCCATTCCTCCATCAACTGGTCCCCGCCATCTCCGATATGATGCGGGTCCCCTATCCAGAGCTGGCCAATACCAACGATTCCGTGATGAACGCTATCAAGGAAGAAGAACGAGCCTTCCTTAGTAAGGTCGACGCGGGCCTCGGTAAGTTCAAGAAGCTCGTCGATAAGGCCAAAGCCGCTGGCAAAACAGAACTTCCCGGCGACGATGTCTTCGACTTGCATACCACAGATGGCTTCCTGTTTGAACTCTCCGAAAGTCTAGCTGCTAACGAAGGCCTTGTTGTCAACAAAGCCTCTTTTGAAGCACTGATGGAAGAGCACAAAAAGCGTTCGGGCAGTGGTGCCTTTGCCGACTCAGTCATGTCGGCCGGCCCACTCGACACTCTACGGCAAGCTGGTCCCACTCAGTTCCTGGGCTACGACAACTACCAGACCTCCGCCAAAATTGTCGGCATCATCTCGAACAAAGAGTTAGCCAGCGCCGTCACCCCTGCAGCTGGAACAGTCGGCGTTGTCCTCGATCAAACGCCGTTCTATGCCGAAGCAGGGGGCCAAGTCGGCGACCTGGGCGAACTTCTTGCACCCGGCACAACGTTCGTCATTGAAGACAGCCAGAAAGATGGCGACCTCATCGTCCATATTGGCAAGCTTACCTCAGGTTCCCTCTCAGTTGGTCAGCAAGTAACCGCTCAGGTTTCAGGCGAACGCCGCGATGCACTTCGCCGTGCCCACTCTGCCACGCACATCTTACACTATGCCCTGCGAACCACTTTAGGCCCTAACGCCACTCAGCGTGGCTCAAAGGTCGAACCCGATCAACTCCGCTTCGACTTCGCTCATCCTCAAAGTCTGACTCAGGATGAATTCACCACCATCGAACGGATCATCAATCAGCAAATCGCCGCAGCCGCGCCCATCGCGACCAAAGTCCTTCCAATCGCCGAAGCGAAACAATTGGGTGCGATGGCCCTCTTCGGCGAAAAGTACCCCGACTTCGTCCGCGTTGTCACGATGGGTGACTTCAGCACCGAACTGTGCGGCGGAACCCACCTCGGAAACACCGGCCAGGTTGGCCTCTGCCGTGTTGTCAAAGACGAGCTGATCGCTGCAGGCGTCCGTCGCATCACTTGCCTCACTGGCCAAAAGGCCTTGGCCCGCATTCGCGAAACCGAAGACCTGCTGAAAGAACTGGGAACGCTCCTCAAAACCCCCACATTTGAGGACATCCCTCGCAAGCTGCAGCAAACCCTTGATGAACTGCGCGATGTCAAAAAAGAACTCGCCAAGTACACCCAGGCCTCGCTGGCTGATAGTGCCGCGAAGCTCGTTTCAGAAGCTCCTACCGTTGGCACGTCGAAGGTGGTGGTCGTCATGGCTGATAGCTACGCACGCGATGACCTGCGCGAGCTGGTTGATCAGCTTCGCAGCCAGGCCCCCAGCGTCGCATTGCTGCTGGGTCATGTTGCCGAAGGGAAGTGTACTCTCATCGCCTCTCTCACCAAGGACCTTGTTACTCGCGGCCTGAACGCCTCAGAATGCGTGAAGCTGGCTGCCAAGGTCGTAGGCGGCGGCGGCGGTGGCCGACCCGACCTGGCCGAAGCCGGGGGCAAAAACCCCGCCCAAATGCCAGCCGCCCTCGAAGCAGGCCGAGCGTACTTCACCAGCAAGCTCGCTTAGTACGACTTTTCAATACCCACCGAGCCGACCACGCAAGTGGTCGGCTCGATTCGTTCTACGTCGACAATCAACAGGAAGCGTGGGATAGCCCGGCCAATTGGTCGCCGGGTTTCAATCCAGCCAGAAGCCGCGCCACCCCCTCTCGTCCGATCGTCGGCATCAATCGCTTCAGCGTCACGCCATTACCGGCGCAAACCCTGCTCGATACTCTTTAGTAACGAACTTCTGGGCAGCCTTCGAGTTCGTAAAGCTGAGCCCTGCGGCATCCCAGGCCAGCGTTTCACCTGGCAACCGGCTGGCAATCAGTCCCAGGTTAACCGCTTCGGTCAGCGGACCAGCATAGTCAAACCCGTCGGTCGTCTTGCCACCGCTTAAGCACGCATCCACCCAGGCATGGTAATGATTACCATCCGGTTCTTTCCCAATCGAATGCTCTTTCACTTTTCCATCCGCGTAAACCATTGGCAATGCGACGTGTGGCAGCACCATGGTTCCTGTTTCTCCAATCAACAGGCTTCCCCCGCCGGGCAACTCGCTTCCGGCTGGCATTTGGGCCAGCGCAGCCTTCGGCTTCCGCCCACCGTCATACCAGGTCACTGGCAATGAAGCAGCCGTGTACTTAGTCCCGGGAAAGACATACTTCACCGTCTCTGCCCCGGGCCAGGTTTCAATGTGCTGCTCTTCTACCTCTGCCACAATGCTGGTCGGAGCAGTCAGCTTGAGCGCTGTAAAGACCGGGTCAAGAATATGACAGCCAAAATCTCCCAGCGTTCCCCCGCCAAAATCTTTCCAGTCACGCCATGTAAAGTGAGCATATAGCCCTCCCACGTAGTCCCGCGCCGGCGCAGGACCTAACCACAAGTCCCAGTCGAGCGTCTCTGGCGGCGTCTCTTTCTTCCCCGCAGGTCGCTCTGACAACTTGGTGAACTGGTTACCCTTATTCGCCTGCCACGAGTGAACCTCTTTGATCTTGCCAATCACCCCTTGCTGCAGCATCGCAACGCCGGTTCGGTAAGCCTCATGGCTATGAATCTGGTTTCCCATCTGGGTCACCACCCCCTGCTTCGCCGCCTGTGTTGTTAATTGCCGCGCTTCCCAGACGGTATGCGTCAGAGGCTTTTGGCAATAAACATGCTTCTTCATGCTGAGAGCAGCCAGGGCAATGTTGGCATGCCAATGATCGGGCGTAGAAACCAGCACCCCATCAATCTTGTCTCCCAGCTTGGCAAACATCTCTCGATAGTCTTGAAACTCGGGTACTCCCGGAAAGGCTTGCCGCGCCCCTTCAAACCGAGACCGATCAACATCGCAAAACCCGGTGAACTTCACTTGCCGGTGCGATCCAATTTGGGACAGGTCGTACAGCCCCTGCCCTGCACATCCCACCACCGCCACCTGCAGCGTCTCATTGGCTGATCGCCCCCACGCTGGCCGAACAGCCATCGCCCCCACTGCTGCGGCAACACTTCCTCTCAAAAAGCTGCGGCGGTCAATCTTCGAAAACGAAATCGAGTTCGGCATGGTTGAACATCCTTTGAAGGTTGGTGCAAGGACCCCGTTGTACCTGATCAAGACTGATTCAATTGTCGTTGAATGCGCAAGGCGTCAGAAAACGTTCGATTGTCATTCACATCAAGTGGCATGAAACCAACAGGAAAGCACGAGGCGGGAACAGAATCCATTTCGAAACCCGGTTGGTGGCCGAAGTCGCGCGGCCAATCACCGTGCCGACTTTTCCGCCAAGGGATTTGAAGCAAGTTCCAGACAGGTGGCGATGGCGGGTTGACGCGTGGAATTACCATGACGCGTCACGTCGAGCATTATGCCCACACCCAGCCTTCTTTTGCACGCCAACCCCCTCAATTTCACTGTGGTCAGTGCCTCTTTTGTGTCAAAGCTACCCGGTCCCCAAAAAGGTTTAATCCTCGCTGGTATGCCGTCAAAGCGCATTCTTTGGTGTGCCAATGGCTTTGCCAGTGCGCTCCAATCTACGGCGTCCACAAAACGGTGGGATGGAAGAGCCAATCACACACAACTCGAATCTTAAGCCTGACGAATCCCTTCATCCCCTACCGCGCGTCTATATTGCACCGGCGCGGCATCGAGTTCACTGCATATCCCTTGCCGTATTGCTCAAGCCCGTTAATCCCAAACAACCGATCACGATGCAGCAGTTGCTTCTTCGTCGCTTTCATCTCTCGCAGCACCTCAATGCTCGTCAGCCCGTACCGCTTGGCCAGTGCCAGACTTACCCCCAGCGCCAGCCGCTCTTGCGGGGGCAACGGGGCACCTGTCTCTTCCAACGCCCAACGATCAATCGCTACTCGGCAGCGTTCCGTCTGAAAGTCTGCTGGCTCAACAAACTCTTGTAACGCCTGCGGCAACAGCGCCCGGTCTGCAGCTGAAATCGTCGCAGTAATCTTCACCGGCCGCGGTGCATAAACACTCCACGCGACCCATGCATCGCAGTACCGCCACGGATACGCCGCAGGCCAGCCAACCGCGACCAGCAATACCCAGTTCGCGGGCGATAGCCGAAACCGACGCGATGGCCCCAGTTCAATCTTCTTTGTCGTCGGTTGATCGACGACCACCTCATCGGCCAGCCCGCTCCCACCAAAAATCAACAGGTTCTGTCCAATAAAGAATACATTCCAGCCCAGCACCCCCCACGAATGATTCAGCCCCTTAGGCCCCAGTGCCACCAGCAACAACCCATGCATCACTACACTTCCCAACAGCCCTAACCGTCCCCCCCATCGGCCCAGCCAGCCACCAGCCGTTATCCCCACCAGCAGCAGCACCGCGACGGTCATCTCGCCTACAGGAAAGCTTTGAATCCACAACCCATGCGTCTCTGGCGACCAGAACTTCGCCCCATCCGCCAATCCAACCCCCGTCAGCAGACCCTGCCACAACTGCGCCCCGGGGCCAGTGACAAACTCCCCGTTCCACTTCGAAACCGCCGAGTACCCATAGATACTAATCACCAGTAACTGCCAGTTCCGCAGCAGCCGACCCTTGTCCGCCAGCGCCAGACAGAACACCAGAAAGAACTGCCAAACCCACGGCTGCCATCGCTGCTGACTGCCAATCACCAACACGAGTGCCGACGCCAGTACGACCCACAAGCTCACCGTCAGCCATCTTGTGCGTTGCGACGAATCGCCGTCCGCCGTCCGCATTGACCACATCAGCCAGCCACACCCCACGCTTGTCCCGATAAGCCCTGCCACCAGCCCGCTTAACGCGATAGCGTCAACACTCCCCGGCCAGCCAATCGCCCAACTCGCCAGCGGAATCTGCGGAAACGATGTCTCACTCTCGCACTCCTCCCCCAGCCACAATTCCCTGGTTAACCCCAATAGCACCAGCCAGCACCCAGCGACCCAAAGCAACCCCAGCATGCTTCGTCGCATTCTGCTGCGTGCCAATCCTTCTACATTGCCACTCATCACAACACGACCAGCCACAGCCCCCCGCTTCTGTCGCCCCGCTCCGCGCTGTCGCGCAAAAAACATCGGCCCCAACCAGTACTGCACTCGGATCATGTCGTTCAAGCGAATTCCAATCGTGGTTGTTTCGAATTGTGCGGGGACCGGGTCACCCCGCTCGCTGAGTCTATCGGTCCAAAGAAGAAAGGTCCGAGCCAATCAAGCTCAAAGGCTATTTCAAAACCCGGTTGGTGGAGACTCGTCCACGGCGAATCACGGTGCTTACTGTTCCGCCAGAGGGTTTTGAAACCATCTCTACAAGAAACCAGCTAGCCTCCCCGATGAAGCCCGTTGGCTCGAAGGGTAGCGATGGTCATCGTTAAGCTTAGGCATTACAACAAACTTCAGCGAGTCAGCGATTACTGTGCGAAACTCCCAACCACCAAAGTCAACATTGTCGCCCCGAGCCGACGATGCTAATCGTCGGGTTCTTCAAAACGGAATCTTCGATTCCTTGGGTAGTTTTGCCACCCGATAACCGGAAGAAATCTGTTGGACGACGCACTAAAATACCTGAATCGGTTATAATCAAGGTCGGTTTCTGTCCTTAATGACCATTTCCAACCAGTCGCTTGGTGGTCCCGCGTATCCATTTTTGACCAACCCCCGAAGGCAAACTAAACGTTGGAAGTAAATGAAAATCAACATGATTTTCGATGCCGCGCACGTTGGCCCCCGCCCCTCCCGAAGCTCCAAATGAATTGACATCGTTGTCAAATAGCTTGAGCATTCGATTTATGTTCCTCAATAACATCCCCTGACAAGTTTGGCTCTAAACTAGCTCTGCAAAACACTGGCTGGCAACTTGCCTGAAAACCTATGAACGCTCCGCAACAATTCGAAGAAGAGAAAGATGATGCCATCATTGGGCAGGCCGTCAAATGGTCCCTCCTCGCCCTCTCTCTGATAGTGCTGGCCGGGCTGACCATCTTTTTTGTGTTCACCCCAAATCCCAAACCGGTCGCGACCGTCTCGACGCCCCTCAAGCTTCCCGAAGCTCGCGCCATGCCAACGCTCGAAATCCCCGCGATTCCGTTTAAGGACATCACGGCCCAGGCCGGTATCAACTTCAAACACGAATGTGGTGCATACGGCGACAAGCTCCTGCCAGAAACAATGGGTGGTGGCTGCGCATTTCTCGACTACGACGGTGATGGCGATCAAGACATTCTTCTGGTCAACTCCTGCAAGTGGCCTTGGGATCGCACCAGTCCAGCAGCTCCCAGCGACATGCCCCCCGCAGCCGGCGCTCTCTTCCAGAATGATGGCCAGGGGAACTTCCACGATGTCTCTGGCCAGACCGGTCTCAAGCAGGCGTTCTACGCCCAGGGAGTCGCCGTCGGCGACTACGACAATGATGGCGATGTCGATTTGTACTTCTCTGCTGTTGGCACGGGTCATCTCTATCAGAACACCGGCGGACAGTTCGTCGATGTCACAGAGGAAGCCGGGGTAGCTGGCTCTCCATCCGATTGGGGAACCAGTTGCGGCTGGCTTGACTACGACAACGACGGAGACCTCGACCTGTTCGTTGCCCACTATGTCCACTGGTCGAAAGAGTTCGACCTGGCTCAAAACTTTCAACTATTGGGTGGTGGCCGCGCTTATGGTCGACCTCAAGTCTTCCCCGGCGTCTTTCCTGCCTTGTACCAGAACAATGGGGGAAAGTTCACCGACGTTTCAGCCGCAGCCGGCTTACAGGTGAAGAACCCCGCAACCGGTGTCCCCGTTGCCAAATCCCTCGGGGTCACATTTGGCGACTTCGACCGCGATGGCTGGATCGACGTCGTTGTAGCCAACGACACTGTCCAGAATATGCTGTTTCATAACTTGAAAAATGGCACGTTCGAAGAGATCGCCTATCCAGCCGGGATCGCAGTCGATAACTCGGGGAACGCCCGTGGGGCGATGGGAATCGACAGCGCGCGGTTCCGCAACAACGAAGAAGTCGGAATTGCCATTGGAAACTTCGCCAACGAAATGACTGCCCTCTACGTTGCCAAAGATACATCACTCCAATTCGTTGATGAGGCCATCGCGAACGGAATCGGCCCCCAGACGCGGCTCGAACTGACATTCGGCACCCTGTTCTGCGACCTCGACCTCGATGGACGACTCGATCTCATCGCCGCCAACGGACACCTGGAAGAAGACATTCATAAGGTCCAGGCCAGCCAATTCTACGAGCAGCCCCCACACATCTTCTGGAACTGCGGAAGCGCATTTACCACCGAGTTTGTCCCCGTCCCAAAAGAGAAATGCGGCGACGATTTCCTGAAGCGCATGGTCGGGCGCGGAGCCAGCATCGCCGATATTGATGCCGATGGAGACCTCGACATCCTCTTCGCCTCAGCTGGCGGATCGCCACGGCTGCTGCGCAACGAACAAAAGCTGGGACATCACTGGCTGCGCGTTGAATTGCAGGGAACACTCTCCAACAAGTCCGCCATCGGTGCCGAGGTTTCGCTCTCGCTCGGAGACAATAGTCGGCGCTTCTTAACTGTCATGCCCACGCGAAGCTATCTATCCCAGACGGAACTCCCCCTGACATTTGGCCTGGGTCCCGAAACAACCATCAACGAAGTGGTCATTCGCTGGCCAAGCGGTATGGTCCAAACCATAACCAGGCCAGCCATCGACCAAACCCTCAAGGTTATCGAACAGGCTGCCGAGACAGCCCAAATGAACAAATAGGCCAATCCAATCGAGCCGACCACGCGAGTGGTCGGTGAAATCGT
Organism: Planctomyces sp.; assembly: GCA_027483145.1. GTDB lineage: Bacteria > Planctomycetota > Planctomycetia > Planctomycetales > Planctomycetaceae > JAIXVG01. The sequence continues at coordinate 4,407 of JAIXVG010000265.1, read as the reverse complement.
TACCTGCAACTCTTTAACAACATCCTTCGGAAAGATTAGAGACCAATGAGTGGGCACTGGATAGCCGACCGGATGCACAAGATTGATGCATCCGGAATTCGGAAAGTGTTTGATCTGGCTGCCAAGATGCAGAACCCGATCAACTTAAGTATTGGTCAACCTCACTTCGATACCCCCGAGAACGTCAAGGGGGCCTTGTATAAGGCCATCGAAGCAGGCAAAAACGTTTACAGTCAAACCCAGGGAATCGCCCCGCTACTGGCCGAACTGCAGAAGCACATCACTGCCGACTTAGGGCACGCCGATCGACAAGTCTTTGCCACCAGCGGAACAAGTGGCGGGCTACTCCTCGCACTCCTCGTGCTCGTCAATCCGGGCGACGAAGTGATCCTATTCGATCCTTCCTTTGTCATGTACAAGCACCTCATCAACCTCTGCGGCGGCGTCCCAGTACCCGTCAGCACCTATCCCACCTTTGCTCTTCCAATCGACAAAGTGGCTGCGGCCATCACACCCAAAACTAAAGCAATCATCGTCAATAGCCCTGCCAATCCAACCGGGTATGTGGCCACCTCAACCGAGCTCAAACAGCTCGCAACCCTCGCGAAAGATCGAAATGTTGCTCTACTCAGTGACGAGATCTATCGCGTCTTTTGTTACGACCACCCCTTTGAAACCCCCGCCCGCTGGAACGAGCAAACCATCGTCATTGATGGATTCAGTAAGTCACACTCAATGACTGGCCTAAGGCTTGGCTTTGCCCACGGTCCCGCCGATGTCATTCAGCAAATGATCAAACTGCAGCAATTCACATTCGTCTGCGCACCCCAGCCCGTGCAATGGGCGGGGGTCGAAGCGTGGCACACCGACATTTCAAGCAGAGTGGCCGACTACAAGGCCAAGCGCGATTACTGCGTGAAAGAACTATCCAAAGACTACGAAATCAGCGGTGCCCAAGGTGCCTTTTACATCTTCCCCAAAGCCCCTTGGGGAACCGGCAGCGAATTCGTCGCAGAAGCAATCAAGAACGAATTGCTCATCATTCCCGGGAATGTCTTCAGCCCCATCGACACCCACTTCCGCATCTCGTTTGCCACTGATGACCGAACGCTCGAACGCGGTCTCGAAGTCCTCAAGCGAATCGCTCGCAAGTAAGTAAGTTCGCGAAGTCGCCAACCGGTCCGGCGTTAAACACTCCCTTAGACGCTAGAACTCAGTTGCCACTTCACCACCCGCCCGGGTCACTAGCGCATCGTAAACACTCGCCGCAATATTCTGCGATATAAACCGCGCACTCCCATCTCCCAACAGATGCTGGGCACCCCCCACATGCTGACTTGATGGTCCCCACGCCGCATCAATCCCCTGGCCAGCCGCAATATAGTACGGCGTCAAATTCATCGAGATCTCCGTCCCGGCATAACTCGGCGGGTTGCCATCGTTGTATCGCCGCGATGTCACAAACGCTGTCCCCCCATCAATCCAGACAGCCGCATTCTGTTCTCGGGTCTCTCCAATCATAATCGTGTTGGAAGACCCATCAGTAATGTCTGCCAATCGCGTATTCGACCGGGCATACAGACAGCCATCAGGCGTCTGCCACAAGTTCCCAACCGTTGTCGAACCGAGCGCCACATAGTTTCGAATGGCGTACCGAGGAGACAGCGCCACATACAGCGGCTCTTGTGAAAAATCATTGCCCGAATACGACGGACATCGATACGAGGGAATCTTCTGACTGGCCGCCGAAACATTCAGCGGATCGAGCGCCGAAAGATTGTAATTGACCAAGTTCTGAAGATTGGCCTGATCAAGGTTCGGTAGAATCAGACTCGCCCAGCTATGCAGGTGATAACGCGTCGGGTTCGTCGTCCAGACCCCAAAATCGATGATGCTGGTGCTCCCGGGTGGAAACCGCCCAAACGTCGATTCGTAGTTGTGCAGCGCCAAACCAATTTGCTTCAAATTGTTGCGGCACTGTATCCGTCGCGCTGCTTCCCGCGCCTGTTGCACTGCTGGCAATAGCAGCGCAATCAAAACCGCAATGATGGCAATCGTCACCAACAACTCAATCAGCGTGAAGCCATTTCGCTTTAGTTCAAGGCCTCTGCGAACCGTCATGCGGCCAAAGCCCATTTCAAACTCCGGCTGGTGGCAGGCTGCACTTAGCCAATTACAGTCCCTGCTTTTTCGCGAGAGGGATTTAAAACAATCGTTAGCGTGGCACATACTGCCTTCCCTTCGGAAAAGTCATCGCCATCCTGAAATCGAGTACAGGCCCGCTTCATCGCTCGAAGCTTCTCCTTCTTGATGGTATTCCGCAGCCCCAAAGAAACAATCACAATCCCAATATGTAACCACTATTCAACAGCCACCCCCTACTGCTGATCATGGGCGATTCGGGTTTGCGGCAACCCTTTCTGCAGCTTGGCAAGCCCCTGCCTTGTAATCCCCGTTTCTTGCAAGTTCAGCGTTTTCAATCGTTTAAGCGTCGCCAGAGTCGCGACAGCCTCGTCACTAATCCGACAACCATTCAGGCTGAGCGTTTCCAGACCCTCGCACTTCGCCAAGTTCGCAACACCCCCATCACCAATCCCCGTCTTGCCCAGAAACAGGTTTTTAAGTTGGGGCAACTTAGCCAGATTGGCCAATTGACTGTCGGCCACCCGCGTTGAGTGCAAATAAACCTTCACAACCCGGCCCTCTGCACCAGGTCGATCAAACTCGACTTTGCCCCCCAGCTTGGTGACCATCGCAATCGTCTCTTTCTCTGCAGGATTTCCCGACTGCGATCCGCAACCCAACTGCCACACCATCCCGACAAGCACGATCAATCGAATGCCGATTTGCATAAAAAGATCTTTCGATGAAACGACCCCAGCCCGAACGCAGCAGCTCAACAATACCCCCACCCCATCGGCCAATTCTGCCGCAACTCATGCATAAGAATCACTCCAGCCAGCATCGCCCCTCTGTCGATTTTAATGACACGGCTGGTTGTTGCCGCCGGATGGCTAGCCATTGGATGGCCCGGTTTAGTGTTGGTGGCGTGGAGTCCCTGCCATGAGTCGCGTTTTGTTCGCCAGTACCGTCCTGGCAGTAGCCAGCCTCGGTATGCCCGCCGTTGCGTTCGCTCAGCTGTTCCCTGGACTCTTCGACAGTTGCTGTCAGACATGCTCCCAGCAGCCTGCCGACTGCCACTGTGCCCAAACTCGGCCTGTTGTTCAAACCCAGTACCGCGCCGAGCAAGTCACAACATACCGAGATGTTCCCACGACATCCTATCGGCAAGAAAACTACGTCGAACAGGTCCCGGTGACCACTATGAAGAATGTCACCGTCGACGAAGGGGGCTATCAAATGGTTTGGGTTCCTAAACCCGTAACCAAACAAGTTGCCCAGACCACCATGATTCAACAGGTGAAAAGCCGCTCCGTCCCAGTCACCGTCATGACTCGCGTGCCACAAGTCTCAACCCGCATGGTCCCCTTCCAAACCGTGCAGCATGTCACCGAAATGATTCCAGCCGCTCCAATCCGAACGGGTTGCAGCACCTGCGACACTGGCTTCTTGAATGCCCCGCAAGCTGCCTGGGCACCACCCATGTTCAGTTACGCCACTCCGCAGATCGACCAGCAACAGGTAATGGTCCCCCACGTCCATCCCGCACCCGCTGCAACCGCCGAAGACCTGCGTTTTGTCCCTACCACGCGGTCAGCCGCTCGTGATGATTGGGCACCGGTTAAACCACGAGGCCAACGCACAAGCTACGACGACCAGTCCGATGATGGCCAAAGGTCAGTCCCCATGCCTGAAGCCCCTTCATCCCAGGAAGGGCCTGTCCATACCCCTCGCACCAGCTCACTCTTCAGACCAGCCCCTTCCGCCGCAGCCGTCTGGACCGCTAAGACTACCTCATTCCGATAGGTCACCAGCAATAGGCCACCGCTTGAACATCAAGCATAGGCCATCATCACACTGCAGCCATCACAAATCTCAAAACACCTTGCCTTGCGAAACACATCGTTCGCCAGCAAGGTGTTTTTGTCTTTAATGAACAGACCTGATATCTTGATGCTTCGAGATATCAACCAATCATCGTTTGAAAGAGTCACACATGACCAATGTTTTGCACGGGCATCGAGTCCTGTCGTTCGTAGGGGACGAATACGAAGACCTCGAACTCTGGTACCCCAAGCTTCGGCTCATTGCCGCAGGGGCGAGTTTCGTTGTCGCCGGGCAAGGTGAGCCCCGCGTCTACAAAGGCAAGCATGGCTATCCCTGCCTCTCTGATACTCCACTGGCCGGGCTCAAATCAGCCGACTTCACCGGACTGCTTTGCCCAGGTGGTTGGATGCCCGACAAGCTCAGGCGCGACCCCGATGTCCTCCGTCTCACCAAAGAGTT
>JAIXVG010000088.1 GCA_027483145.1 Planctomyces sp. | reverse complement strand
GTAATCGCTTTCGGTTTGCTCGATCTGACGACGAATCTGATCGACCCGAGTCTTGATGTCATCGGTCTTGCCGGCCCCGTCGATGATCGTAGTCGTGTCCTTATCGATCTCGACTCGTTTGGCCCGGCCGAGATGAGCGATCTCCACCGTTTCCAGCTTGATCCCCAGATCTTCGGAGATCAGGGTCCCGCCAGTCAGGACTGCCATATCACTCAACATGGCCTTGCGGCGATCACCGAAACCAGGTGCCTTCACAGCGCAAATCTGCAGCACGCCGCGAAGTTTGTTGACGACAAGCGCGGTAAGGGCTTCGCTGTCAATGTCTTCAGCAATCACGAGCAAAGGCTTACCGGTCTGAGCCACTTTTTCGAGCAGCGGCACGAACTCACGCAGGCTTGAAATCTTCTTTTCGTAGAACAGGATGTAGGCACCGTCGAGGTAAACCTTCATCTCTTCCGGACTAGTCACGAAGTAAGGGGAGATGAACCCCTTATCGAACTGCATCCCTTCAGCCAGTTCGAGGGTCGTGTTGTTCCCTTTCCCTTCTTCGACGGTAATAACGCCATCGCGGCCAACCTTCTCCATCGCATCAGCAATCATCTTGCCAATGACCTTGTCGTTGTTGGCCGAAATTGCTCCAACCTGGGCAATCTCTTCCTTGCCTTCAACGGCCTTAGCCATTTTCTCAATGGCTGCGACAGCAGCTTCTACAGCCTTCTCAATCCCGCGACGAACAACGGTTGGGTTGGCACCCAACGTTAAACTTCGCAGTCCCTGCTGGTAAATGGCCCGGGCGAGCACGGTTGCAGTGGTCGTTCCGTCACCAGCGATATCGCTGGTCTTCGAAGCGACTTCGTTCACCAGCTTGGCCCCCATGTTCTCGAACGGGTCTTCCAGTTCGACTTCTTTCGAGACGGTCACACCGTCCTTCGTGACAACGGGGTTGCCAAAGCTTTTGTCGATAATGACATTGCGACCTGTCGGCCCCATGGTCACAGCGACAGCCTTGGCCAGAGTTTCCACGCCGCGCTGTAATTTGACGCGTGCTCGATCTTCAAACAAGAGTTGCTTCGCCACAGCGATTACCTCGGTAAGTTCTAGAAACAATCGTCTGCTACTTACGGCAGACCAATAACCGTTCAACCGATTTGAGAACCAAAACAGCTGCGATGTTCAGGTCGCAGTCACTCATGCGGCTCCCATGCACCATCAACTAAACCGCCAAAGCGAGCTAATTAGCAATTTTAGCCAGGATGTCTGACTCACGCAGAATCTTGACATCTTCGCCGTCGATCTCGATCTCAGTACCACCGTACTTGCTGAACAGCACTTCGTCGCCAATGGCGAGGTTGATGGGGTGACGATCGCCACTGTCGAGCAGCCGGCCGGGGCCAACCGAAACGACCTTACCGCGCTGTGGCTTTTCCTTGGCGGCGTCGGGCAGAACGATCCCACCTTTGGTGGTTTCTTCCGCAGAGAGAGGCTTAACGACAACTCGATCATCCAAAGGCTTCAGTTGCATCGTGAATCACTCCTATCGATTGTGTTTTATGAAAAGTCAGATTGAAATTTTGTTGTCAGGCCGCCACGTTAAGGCAGCTTTGGGGGCAAATCCCGGGTGAGGCAACAACCAGCAACTCGCGAGCAAGCGCAGTTGCCGGCCGCATCTCGAAGCATTGGCTAGAACCCGCCCATACCACCCATGCCTCCCATACCACCCATCCCCATGCCACCCATGCCACCCATGTCGTGGTGGTCGTCATGATGACCATCCCCACCCTTCGACGGCTTCTTGGGCTCGTCGACCACAATGCAATCGGTGGTCAACAATAGAGAGGCAACACTGGCAGCATTCTGCAACGCCATCCGGACAACCTTGGTTGGGTCAACCACGCCGAATTCGAACATATCCCCATACCGCTCATTCAGAGCATCGTATCCGTGGGACTTGTCCTTGGCCTTCTTGACGTGATTGGCAACCACCGACCCATCAAGGCCAGCGTTCTCGGCGATCGTTCGCAGCGGCATCTCAAGCACGCTCTTCACGAGAGTGACACCCAGTTTTTCGTCGCCGCTAGCATCGACCTTATCGAGAACCAAAGCCGAGCGAACCAGAGCCACACCACCACCAGGAACGATCCCTTCTTCGATGGCAGCTCGCGTTGCGGCAAGAGCATCGTCAACCAGGTCCTTCTTTTCCTTCATTTCGGTCTCGGTATGAGCACCGACGCTGATCTGCGCGACGCCGCCAGCCAGCTTGGCCAGCCGCTCTTGCAGCTTTTCACGATCGTAATCGCTGTCGGTCTTGGTAATCTCGCGACGAATCAGCTCTGCGCGACCTTCGATTTCGGCCTTCTTGCCAGCCCCTTGAACAACAGTTGTGTTCTCGGAATCGATACGAATCTTCTTAGCCGAGCCCAGGTCACTCATCTCGACGTTTTCGAGCTTGATTCCCAGGTCTTTGAAGATCGCCTTGCCGCCAGTAACGATTGCCAGATCTTCGAGCATCGCCTTCCGACGATCGCCGTAACCAGGTGCCTTGACCGCTGCAATCTTCAGAATGCCGCGCAGCTTGTTGACCACTAAGGTCGCAAGCGCCTCTCCTTCTACGTCTTCAGCGATAATCAGCAGCGGCACGCCCGCCTTTGATGTCTTTTCGAGCAGCGGCACAAGTGGTTTGGCCGAGCTGATCTTCTCCTCGAAAATCAGGATCTTGCAGTTATCGAGTTCAACGACCTGGTCGTCCTGATCGGTGACGAAGTGTGGCGAGAGGTAGCCGCGATCGAATTGCATCCCTTCGACCATTTCGACTTCGGTCGAAACTTGGCGGCCTTCTTCGACGGTGATCACGCCGTCTTTGCCAACCTTCAGAAGAGCGTCGGCCAGAATCTTGCCGATTTCCTTGTCGTTATTGCCGGCGATAGCCGCAACAGTTTCGATCCCCTTGCGATCGTCAGCCTTAACGGGCTTAGACAGCTTATGAAGTTCAACGATGACTGCGTCGACGGCTTTCTGAATCCCGCGGGCGATGGCCATCGGATCTGCACCCGAGGCCAGATACTTGAGGCCGTCGCGGTAAATCGCTTCAGCGAGCACAGTCGCGGTGGTGGTGCCGTCACCTGCAGAATCGCCGGTCTTGGATGCGGCTTCCTTTACCAGTTGGACACCCATGTTCTGGAACTTGTCTTCCAGATCGATGTCTTGAGCGACGGTCACGCCGTCCTTAGTAACTTTGGGTGAACCCCAACCCTTATCAAGAACGGCATTCCGGCCACGGGGGCCGAGAGTGCTCTTAACCGCCCGGGCGAGCTTGGAGACCCCTTCCAGCAGGCTTTTCCGTGCGTCTTCGTCAAAGTTGATCAACTTAGCCACAGCGACTCCTTAGGACAGCGCTATTGAGACAGTCTGAACAGAGAGCAGAACGGTAGTCTGCAGCGATCGAGCAACCCGACAAAAAGTCAGATTGCCCGTTTTGGCTGCCGATTTGCAAAGCTCATTTATTACATCGCGTTGGGGAGCAAAGGGTGTGCCAGCAGCAGAGCCTTCACCGTAAGTCCAAGCAGGGTAACAACCTCGGAGATTGTCTAACGGTTAGGGGTGGCTGGCAAGAACTGCCAAGTTGGCAGTAATGATGCTCACGGCCAGAATCGGTGATCGCTTGCACCGCCCCGCATAGCGATCAGGTACGCGGTCGATTTGGCGGTAACTTTCGAGCGATAATTGGCAATAACCATCAGAGATTATTGGGAGGATTTACTTGCCTGGACCGCCGCCAAGACCAGACAGATCCACTGTTTTTTCCCCCTAAGCGTTACTCGCTCAGGACGTTGCACTGAATTCAGACAGAATGTCACAAATTTCATGCTCTGATCAGCGCTGCAATCCATGCAGGCAGAACCGATGTTGGAGCATGCCCGACATACCCAAAACCTGGGTATTCTTCCCCTTTTTCTCAATTAGCATTCTGCTCGATCGATGTTGGCGGATCAAACCAAAACTTTGAACCTAGAATAGTATGGGGTAGGTCATTGGGTTAAACTCGGTCATACGTGCTTCGCGGCTCAAGCGACACAGCAACTCCCGCCGTTTTCCCCACCACACGCCGACCAGCATCCTCCGCAATGACCTGACTGAAGCGATTGACTGCCTGCGGTTTGACGCCGTTAGTCGTTGTCACGTCAGTTATACCCGACAATCGATCAACCTGACTCCCTCCCTTCGTTGTAGCCGGTAGCTTCGACATGAAAATTTCGGTGACCTGCTCGACTTGCGAGAAGTCATTCCGTGTCGACGGAAAATACGCCGGAAAGAAGGCGAAGTGTCCCAATCCGGACTGTGATGGGCGCATCCAGATTCCAATGGTTGCCGCGAGCCCCTCACCGGTCGAGGAGTTAATGCCGTGGGAAATTGAGGATCAGGCAACCAAGTCCAGAAAGGCCCGTCGGGATGAAGCTGACGAAGACTTTGGCGCCCAACCACAGCGACGAGGCAAGCGATCTGTCACTCAACAGTCCGCCAGCCAAGGCAAAGTGCGGCTTGGCGCGAAGAAAAACGGTGCAGGACAAAAGGGGCTTTTCTCCAGCCCGTTGGTTTGGTTGGCATCAGCCGCGCCGGTTATCGGCTTGATCCTCGTCTTTTTGAATCTGCCACGAGCACAGACATCACCTGGAGTGCTCAGCAGCGATGCTGTCGCTGCTAGTAACAGCTCCCCGGTTGTGGCTCCTGCC
>JAIXVG010000560.1 GCA_027483145.1 Planctomyces sp. | reverse complement strand
GGCCAAAGGGCAGTTAACCCTAGGAAAATCGGCCGAGGCGTTAGCGACGATCGATGAGATCATCAACAACGCATCGCCCGACGATTCTGCCTTGTTCGCCGAGGCTTACCTGCTACAGGGGAACGCCTTCGAAGGAGCCGGGCGAATAAAAGAAGCGATGCTGGCCTACCTGCATGTTGAGATTCTGTTCCCTAAGGAAACGGCTTTTCAGGCAGAAGCCCTGTATCACCTCTCGAAGCTTTGGAAAGCGGTTCAGCTTCCTGACCGAGCAATTGAAGCTCAGGCCAAGCTGGAATCGGACTATCCCAATAGCCCGTGGGCCAAAAACCTGGCCGGGGGTGAGTAGCTAGCCCATCTCTTTACCGGTGGACAGCGCCGACCCAATCCCAGCAAGTTTGGCTGGATTTTTCGGCTACAAGTTGTCCTGTTAGTCACTTCGAACGTAACCCGCCCTTGATGTCACGAACCATTGATTGTCGTCGGTTTTTGTCGCACGTTTTTTGGTAAACTTGGGTAAACGGAAGGGCTGATCCCAGTTGGAAACCCGGGGGAACATGCTTACACTGACGAGCTTGTCAGGAAGGGTAGCCGGGCTGCGGAAGATGGGCCGGTATTCCGCCTGACTGAATCTGACTTGTTTGCCTGTCACCGAGCCATCGTCTGTCGCCATCAATTGTCCAACAGCAAATTGACCAAGGTTTACTGCCAACTAACCCGTCGAGCCTGAATGGCTCCCGTTTCGAACCTGTCTCCATAGTTGTCCGAAAGAGGAAATTCACCGTGGGTCGAGACCAGCAATCCGGTACTAGATTCTCTGCACTGCAGTTTGGCATTTTCAGCCGCTTGTTGGCACTGAGTGGCTTCTTGCTGGGGCACTTTGGTGTTCCTGTTGCCAGTATGTCAACGCGGGCTATTCCGGTTGCAGCCGTAACGGCAATGGTATGGTCGAGTCTCCCGCAAAACGCCGTAGCTCAGGAAGACGACACCGAGCCAGCAGCCCCTGCAGCAGGAGCAGCTGGTGCTGCGGCCGGGGTTGACCCCCTTGCGGCCCGCAAGGCCGAAAGCTTCTTGGGCTGGATGATCCGGGCATCGGGACCATTCGGATTCTTGATTATGCTGGTGTCGTTCGTGATGGTCGCCTTGATCATGATGGACGTCTTGCAGCTTCGCCGGCAAAACTACTTGCCCACAACCTTCATTGAGCAGTTCGAGCAGAAGTTGAACGCTAAGGACTATGCCGGAGCCTACGAATCGGCTAAGGGCGAAGATGCCCTGATTGGGCGGGTACTGGCAGCCGGCATGGTGCGACTGAACCGTGGCTATGAAGAAGTTCAGGCGGGCATGCAGGAAGTCAACGACGACGAAGCGATGGCCCTGTCGCATAAGTTAAGCTACCTGGCCCTGGTTGGCTCGATCGCTCCCATGTTGGGCCTGTTAGGAACCGTTCAAGGGATGGTCGCCAGCTTTCAAGTGATCGCCACATCAACCACCGCCCCCAAGCCCTACGAGTTGGCTGACGGGATCGCAACCGCCCTCTTCACAACACTTGAAGGACTCATTGTGGCGATCCCGGCGATTATCGCCTACGCGATCTTCAAGAATTGGGCCGAGCGATACATTCGCGATGTGGAATCCGTTTCGTCAGAGTTTATGGGACGGCTGTCTTCTGCTGCCAAAGCAGCAGTTAAACCGGCTGGCGGTGCTGCCCCGGCTGCTGCACCGGCGTCACCGCAAGCCTAGTAGAAAACGCTCCAGCCTTTCTATCTACGGGCCGACCACCAATATCGTCTGCTGACCTGGCTGCTATGAAATCATGAGTGAACAACATGCCTAAACGGAATATGAGCTCCTCGACGCTCGAACCCGACATGACGCCGATGATTGACATCGTGTTTCAGTTGCTCACGTTCTTTATGGTGGTCATTAACTTCGAGAACACCAAGGCCGATGAACGGGTCAAGCTACCCAAGGATGTTCTGGCCAAGCCACCAGAGTCAAAGCCCAAAGAGGAACTAACACTCAACTTTGGATTTCTCAGAGGATCATCTGGTGACAAACTAGATCCCGTCCCCAAGCTGTTTCACTCGGGGGGAGAGTATGTGGTCGAGAAGTTCAAGCCATTACTCGAAGAAGAAAAGAGAGTTGCGATCGCCCGGTACGGAAAAGACGCCCTGACCGACATGACAATTACCATTCGGGCCGACTTCGAAGTCCCGACAGGCAAGGTTCAAGAGCTGATCAAAATCTGCCAGGAAGTGGGCTATTCAAAGTTTTCGCTGAAGGCAATTCAAGAAGAGGTTGTTCAGTCGGAGTGATTGCTGCGAATATCACTCAGAGCTCATCCGAAGCCCCTCTGATGCAGCGAGCTTTCTGCGGAATTGTGGAGCTTTCGAACAAGCACAACCGGGTTTTCGGACAGGCAATTAGCTCACTGAATCCAGCGAATTGGGAGATACAACACGATGGCACGCCGAGCATCCGGACCATCCAAAGTCGAAATACCGATGACGCCGATGATCGACATCGTGTTTCAACTGCTTATTTTCTTCATGCTGCAGCTCAAGATTTTGGCGCCAGAGGGAAACTTCAACGTCAATATGCCGATTGGTGCCCCTGCCCCCCCAAAGCCTGATGAGATCAAAACTCCCGATATCAAGGTGCGCATGGTGGCAGATGCGGCTGGAAACCTCGCCCAGCTTTCAATCGGCAGCCGAAACCTGGGTAATGATGATCAGGCGTTTGATCGGCTCAATGGAGCAATCCTGGGGATTATTGGCAGGCCTGGTAATCCGCTGACCAAAGATGTCGAAGTCGAAATCGACGCCGACTACGAGCTGCACTATCAGTACACCATCAGAGCCGTATCCAGTTGCACAGGCCGTATGGATATGCAGACAAAGCGATTGGCTCGCTATGTCGAGAAAATCAAGTTCGCCCAGCCTCGAAAGCCTAAGGGCGCTTAGTTCCCTTTTCAAAACCCGGATAGTGGCAGATTTGGCTCGGCAAAACACTGAATCATCATTACTCGCCAGAGGGCTTTGAAACCACTTCTAAAGCGTCCCCTTCGACGAAGGGACCCCTTCCTGTCGCGGGTCGACGGTGATTGCCTGCCGCAGCGCTCGGGCCGTTGACTTAAAAATTGCCTCGGAAATGTGATGGCTGTTCGTTCCGTGGTGCAGCATCTGGTGCAGGTTCATTTGCCCATTCGAAGCAAATGCCTGCCAGAACTCTTCAACCAGTTCGGTATCGAATTCACCAATTTTCTCAGTTGGAAACGGGGCCTTAAAAATAAACTTCACCCTTCCGCTCAGGTCGAGAGCCGTGGTGACCAACGTCTCTTCCATCGGCAGGGTCATCGAGCCATAGCGGGTGATTCCAACCTTGTTGCCAATCGCCTTCAGCACGCACTGCCCTAAGCAAATCCCCACGTCTTCCACCGTATGGTGAAAATCAACATGGGTGTCCCCATTGGCAGTCACAGTCAAATTGAAAAGCCCATGCTTCGCAAACAGCGTCAGCATATGGTCGAGAAAACCGACCCCGGTTGAAACGTTCGCAATCCCCGTCCCATCAAGATTCAGTTCGAGCTGAATCTCGGTTTCGGCTGTCTTCCGGTCGATTGATGCTGTTCTGGTCACGGCTATTGGCCTTGGTCAAACATTCGAACTAGCGGCACAAGTTACACGAGAGTGTGCAGAATTTGTCCTGGGCAGGTAGGAACCACAACGCCTTATGGGCCAGACTCTCATCCATCCATCAAACAATCATCTTGAGAACTTCGCCCAGCACTTCCAGCAGCCGATTGGTTTCGTCATCGGTTCCGATCGTTATTCGCAGGCCATCAAACACGCCCCCGCTAGCCCAGGGGACCCCGGGATATCGCATATACCGGACGAGCACTCGATTCGCCTTCAAGCCCTCGTAAATCTCCCGATGTCGCCCGGTTGGATGGTTGCACCAGACGAAGTTTGCCTGGCTCGGAATCACTTCAAAGCCCAGTCGAGTCAGCTCAACCCCCAACCGCTGGCGAGTTGCCCGAATTGTGGCTACCTGGCGCTGCATCGTCTCTTGATCTTCAATGGCCGCAGTCGCAGCCGCAAGAGAAATGGTATCACAGTTATAGCTGTCC
>JAIXVG010000523.1 GCA_027483145.1 Planctomyces sp. | reverse complement strand
GTAAACGGTCGATTCACAACCACAACCTCCCCGAGCACCAGCTCAAGTGGATCACGGTCATTCGGCAACGCTGCAAACTCATCAGCAGTAAGCAACTTCGATTCAATGATCGTTGCCATGATATGCTCCTCTTCGCGGTCGCGAAATAGTTGAGGGTTTAGTGCTAAGGAAGAGATTGCACACCCCCCCGCTTTGCTCACCGCCTCTTCCCCCTCAACCCTAAACTCTCAACCCCCAACTACTTCATCATTATCGTCTGTGCCCTGTCCGGCCCCACCGACACAATATCAATCGGCCGATCCAGAATCTCCGAAATGGCATCCACGTAAGCCCGTGCGCCGCTGGGCAAATCGCTTGGCTTTCTGGCCCCGGTAATGTCTTCCTTCCAACCCTTGATTCTCCGCAGGATGGGCTTGGCCAATTGCAAATCTTCGATATGGGCCGGGAAATCGGTCGTTCGCTCCCCGTTGATCTCATACGCTTCGCAGACACACACTTCATCGAGACCACTCAGCACATCGAGCAGCATCAGCGAGACGCAATCAACACCGCAAATCCTGGCGCTATAAGCGGTCGCCACAGCATCAAACCAACCACACCGCCGCGGCCGACCAGTCACCGTCCCATACTCACGCCCCACTTCTCGAATTCGCTGACCAATCTCGTTATCGAGCTCGGTCGGAAACGGCCCGCCGCCCACACGCGTTGTGTACGCCTTGGCTACCCCAATCATCCGGTCGATTGATCGCTCAGGAACGCCACTACCGGTATGAATTCCGGCAGCAGAAGCATTCGAGCTGGTCACATAGGGGAACGTCCCATGATCAATATCCAACAGCGTTCCCTGGGCTCCTTCAAACAAAATGTTTCGCTTCGCTGCCACGGCTTTGTGCAGGAACGACGTTGTATCAACCACGTGCGGCTTCAGCCGCTTGGCGTATTCGGTATAGTCGGCAAATATGCGATCGGCGTCGGCTGGTGGCATCTCCGGATCAAGCGCTGCCAGCACTCGATTTTTAAACGCGACAATCTCAAACAATCGCTGCCGGAACGAATCGGTGTGATAAAGGTCCCCAACGCGAATCGCATGCGACCTTCCCACCTTATCGCGATAGCACGTTCCAATCCCGCGCATGGTGGTCCCGATAGCGCTGGCCCCCCTGCTCTTTTCCAGGACCGCTTCTTCCTGCATGTGATAAGGAAAAATCACGTGAGCACGATCACTCACCAGCAGGTTCTGGGCAACCGGCAAGCCACGATCGATCAGCCCCTGCATTTCCTTGAGAAGCGCTTGTGGGTTAACCACCACGCCCGGGCCGATAATGCTTGTCACGCCCGGCCTCAGAATTCCCGTCGGCAGCAGCGATAGCTTATAGGTCTCTCCCTGAAACATCACCGTGTGGCCAGCGTTGTTTCCCCCTTGATACCGCACCACAATCTGGTGCTCATCGGTCAGCAGATCGACGATCTTCCCCTTGGCTTCGTCACCCCACTGCAAACCAACCACACTGGTAATTGACACAACGTTTTCCCAAACAAATCCCAAGAGAAGCGCAGCCGGCCATTGCCGAGCGCGAAAGCCAACCAAGACAGTTTAGCCAACCACCCAGCCGACGGGAAATGATCGGCCGCATCGCCCTGTCAGCCCCTCCCAACCGACACCGCCATCACGGGTTACGCCAAACGCAAACAACCAGTTTTCGACGGGGCTGGCCCGTCATTTAGTGGGGTAGCCCAAACAGGCGTCGCCAATCCCGTTGAACAATCTTTCCCCGGCTGCCAAGCCGCATCGGAGTGTCAGGCCCGGTCAGCTTAGTTTCTTCCACCCATTCTCCGGTTAACAAATCAAAACAAGAATGGTCACCGCGAAGACGCAAAGGTCGCAAGGAAATAGCCGTCCCTTCGCGCTGTTTGCGTCGTCGCGGTGAGCCCGGTCTTTCTGAATCGCTATAGGAATCGCGATCGTGCATTACAACGCATCCCAGATCCCACAGTCTGATCGCATCTGTCAAAGATCTGTTCCACACCCCGGCTAGTGGCAATCAATGAACAAGACCCCACAACCAGCAGCGGTCGTGAGGTCTTATGTCTCGCTTAAGTGTCTCGCTTAAGTCGAAATCGCAGGCGTGATTCAGTCCCAACAGCTATTGGGCCTTGGATCTCGATGTTCGCTTCTATTCCACCAACTCAAGCTGAATGTTGTTCACCCCTTCGGTCACGGTTTCCTTTATTGGCGATTTCCCCACGCTACTGTACTTCTCGGGAAGCAGTTGCTTCGCTGGAACAACTGGTATCCCTTTTGCCAGATCCTCGGCATTCTTGGGACCACTTCCAGCTTCGGTTTTAGCGACCGTCACCACGCAGTCGCCGACAACAGCCCCATCACCCTTTTCGAACGTTGTCAATTCAAATGTTCCCTCCGCATCTGTCACCCCCGAAGCAAACCGTGGGGCACCAGGAGCAATGAACGTCACTATCGCTCCTTCGACAGGTTCCCCGTTAAAAACCACACGGCCTGAAACCTTTCCCATCTTGGGTTTTGCAGGCTCTCCCGAACAGCCTGCACTGCAAATCAGCAGCATGGCAACAGCCACAATGCACAACTTCATTGATTCCGTCTTCATCATCTAATCCCGGAAAGAACAACCTAAGCTTGAATGATCGATTAAGCGCGACGCACAACCTTCAGACACAAAAAAAGCAGTTCGCGCTACTGGATAGCGCGAACTGCCAAATTGGATTTTCAAGCACCCCAACAAACAGTCGCCACAAAGCAACCTGGTGAGATAAGCGAGTCACATCAAGTTGACTTGTTCCACAGATCTGTGCAGCACTTTTGGTTAGAACTCACCAACCACTTCCCCATCATTTCGGCCGCCAAGCCGCTGATAGGTTCGGTAATCGATGTTTTCGCTGATGAACCGCACGGTTCCATCACCCATCAGGAACTGGGCACCACCGACATGCCGTGACTTGAATCCCATCGATGTTTCCCAGTTGGTCACGTGGGCACAGCCGACGCCTGAAGATCCGGGGCAAGAGTTAAAGTTGATTGGTGCGGTCGTCGACAACCAACTGCTGTTGGGGTTGGCCCAACCGTTTTGCATGTGATCGCTACACTCTGACCGAGCTTCCCCCATGAAGATCGTGTTTGACAGGCCGTCGGTGATTTCTTTGAAACGGGCCGAGTAACCAGCACGCCCTGCGATACCTGGTAAGCCAGCTCCACTGAACCCATTTCCATCACCACCGTTGCCGAACGTGTTGCCGGGATATATGCCGCAGGCGGTTCCGCCGATATCGGCAGCGGCTCGGGACCATGCAACGACCGGGCCTGTTGAAGGACCATAACTGGAAGTAGCGTTCGTCCCGTATTGGGTTGGTGACGTATCGCTCGGGCAACGAAACGCTGGTAGTGAGACGGTGTGGTAGGAGGGAGACCCAGTATACGCCATAGGGTAGTCAAGGCTATTCATGTTGATCGCATTGTACATTGGTGCCTGATCGATAAAGGGCAGAATGTGGACCATAAAGCCCGCGCTGCCGGCGCAGCAGTTGTCGTTCGGATTCCCGTATCGATTCGGATTGACCGTATTCGACGGCAACTTGTTGTGCACATCGTTGTAGTTGTGTAGCGCTAGTCCAAGCTGCTTCAGATTGTTTTTGCACTGAGTCCGGCGAGCCGCTTCACGCGCTTGCTGAACGGCTGGCAACAACAGAGCGATCAAGACCGCAATAATCGCGATCACGACCAATAGCTCAATCAGGGTAAAAGCCTTCTTCCGATTACGACGCTGCAAAATTTGCATAAGACAAGTCCTTTCAAGAACCAGACGAACCAGCGGCTCACAGATCACCGCAAAAGGGGAAAAACCGGAGACGAACGAAGATTGGGGCTGCAACGAAATAAATCTGGAGATTGGCCAGAGACTTGCGTCCTCTGGAAGACGGGACGCAATCAGAACATGTATATATGTAATATCGACTCCTTTATCTGAATCGCAAGCGAAAACTCGTTCTAAACGACCGATAGCCTCGAAAAAGTTGATGCGACCAGCATGGCAAACCCGCTTTTTTGCCAAAGTGGGGCAGGTAGCAATAACACCTACACGTTGGCACGCCCTGTCGGGACGCAGCTCGCGTCCAGTGCCCCCCTTACTCACACGCTTTAAGCACTTCCGCTGGAACATGTTATGCAGCCGCCAAGTCACTGAAATCATTCGCCGGAACGAGCAAATCCGATTTCAGCAGCAACCACTTCGCGCTGACAGCGAAGAGCTTCGAGCAGCCCTCTCAAACAACCATACTCTTCCCACAAACGGGCCGGCGGCCGGCTCACTTGGAGCCAGCCCGCAGGTCAAGCAACGAGTTCGCGGTGTCCGAAATCCCCAAAAGAAAGTAACGCCACAACCCAAGGTTCGGGACCAGTTCCCGTTGCGACTAGCAAGTCTTATCGCGGAAGAACCGCGGGCCAGGATCATCAACATGATTGACTCGCTCGCGCAAACAGAGCAGTATGCTTGGATTGATGGATGTTTCTCGACGCAGTAATCGCAGTCGTCGAAATCCAATTTCAATCGCGACTTTCAACGCTTGCTGCTTGGGTCACCTTCTGGAAAGAACCGATATGCGGTCGATTTATGGGGCGCTACTAATCGCGGGAATCCTGCTACCTCTCACGATTTCAACGGGTTGCTCAAAGCCGGTCGAGCTGCCAACCATCGCTAAGGTGAAAGGGAAATTGCTTTACCAGGGAGAGCCCGTTCCGAACGCAATTGTAACATTTATGGCAGTTGGGCTGCCAAAACACTCTGCTGGTCGAACTAATGAGAGTGGTGAGTTTCAGTTGACTACCGACAAACAAGATGACGGCGCATTTGTCGGAACGAACAAGGTCACAGTTGTCGCCGGGGCGGCTGGCGCGATGGCTTTGCCCGACGGAATGTCTGCCGAGGAATTCGCATCGCTCCCTCCGGAGGAAGCAATGCGCCGCACCATGGAAGCTCAGAAAACCAAAAAACCGGATAAAGACCTCCTCAGATTACCCGAGGTCTATGGCAAGGCTGAAACGACCACGCTGGAGTTTACCGTAGTCTATGGCGAGAACGACTTTACGATCGAACTGAACGATTAATGCCGCAGCCTGACGTGCAATGTTGCCAGAATTCCGTTACGACCGAGTCTGCAAGGCTTGATCCGCCAAGTTCCGAATCCGAATTCTGTTCTCGCCAGGTTCGGGCAGCGCTGGAACTGCCTCAGCAATGCTAGGGAGTCTTAACCAAAAGTACCGGCATCTTTGCCAATCCTTAGTGATTTAACACATCGAAATAGCTAGTTCCGTCTGGAAAACCAGGCTTCCAGGTAGTATCGTCAGTGACGTCGTCACTCGATTTACTTCCAAAGGCGACTAAGTGTCTTGATTGCCAACCCCGTTCGTGGGAGGCAGTTTCTTTATAACGTTCGTCGTCTTTGCTGGAGCTACTCATGTTCATCTTTTCTACATCGCGCCGTGCTCGTCGTTTCAGAGCCTTCACGCTCATCGAGCTACTGGTGGTTATCGCCATCATTGCAGTTTTGATCGCCCTATTGCTCCCCGCTGTGCAGCAGGCGCGCGAAGCGGCTCGCCGAACTCAGTGCAAAAACAACTTGAAGCAACTGGGGCTGGCGCTGCACAACTACAACGATACTCATAACAAATTGCCATCGAATACGGGGGCATACAGCGCTACTCCTTCGGGTTACCCAGACCCCAATTTTGCTCCTGGTTCGGGTGCGGGCTTCTTGGTCCACGTCTTGCCGTTTTTTGACCAGGGTCCACTCTACAACTCAATTAACTTTGCAGCCGGTACTTGGCCTCTGCCAAGTACTTCAACTCCCCAGTATCAAAATGCAATTCTACCTGCACTAAAATGTCCCAGCTATTCACCGTCGTCAGTCGCAGCAGCTTCGCTCAATCCGGCCTATACAAACTACACCGCATCGATGGGTGCCCAAGCAATGCCCAGTCACCCTTCCTACCCATGCACAGTCTATCCTGGAAATGCCTTAGGTGACGGGCCTGCAGGCCACGGCAACAGTTACCTCGGCAACCAAACCTCAGGGATCTTCAGTCGCGGCGGTTTTTCCGCGAGATTTCGAGACGTGTCTGATGGCTTGTCGAACGTGATCTTTATGGGTGAAACACGACCCGACTGTGCCGACTTTCAATTGGCGTCGTGGGCTCAACCCGACGCAAACTGGACCGCTACCACCGCACCGATCAACTACGATACCTGCGGCTCAGGAACTGGCTGCAACAACTATCAGTCATGGAACACCGCGATTGGCTTCAAGTCACGCCACGTTGGTGGCGCTCAGTTCCTGATGGGAGACGGCACCGTCAGGTTCATCAGCGAGAACATCGATTACACGACCTACCAGCGCCTCGGTGGCCGGGCTGATGGTAATAATGTTGGAGAGTTCTAGAACTGTCTTCCGAAGCTTTTCAGGCTGCGCTTGCGCCTGATAGCTTCCATTCTCTCTTCGCTAAGGTAAGGGGTTTTCTGCTTCAATTGTTCCGACTCCGTTCTTTTCGTCCCAAGGCCTTTACACTGATCGAACTGCTGGTGGTAATTGCCATCATTGCAGTTTTGATCGCCCTGTTGCTGCCAGCCGTCCAGCAGGCCCGCGAAGCGGCTCGCCGCACCCAGTGCAAAAACAACATGAAGCAACTTGGCTTGGCATTACACAACTACAACGATACCCACAACAAGTTGCCATCGAACACCGGCGCTTACGTGCCTGCCCCCTCGGGTTTTGTAAACCCGAATTTCAACCCTGGCCGAGGCGCGGGTTTTCTGGTTCACCTGCTCCCATTTTTTGATCAGGGGCCGTTGTATAACTCAATCAACTTTTCCTCTGGAACTTGGCCTCTGGCCAGCACTTCGAATCCTACCTACGAAAATGCGATTCTTCCCGCGCTCAAGTGTCCCAGCTATACGGTGCTCGGAACGGGGACACCAAATCCCGCCTATACAAACTACACGGCTTCGATGGGTGCCCAGTCTTTGGGCAATCCAAACGGTTGCACGCTTTATCCGGGAAACTCACTGGGAGATGGGTCATCGGGAAATGGCGATAGCTTGACCGGTAGCGAGATTTCTGGAATTTTTAGCCGAGGCGGCTATTCGGCCCGATTCAGGGACGTATCGGACGGGCTTTCAAACGTGATTTTCATGGGCGAGACTCGCCCAAACTGCGGCGATTTCCAACTTGGTTCATGGGCAACTCCCGACGCCAATTGGAACGCTACCACAAGCCCGATTAACTTTGACACTTGCAAGGGTGCTGGTGGTTGCGGCGCCAGCAATTCATGGAACACATCGATGGGCTTTAAGTCGCTGCACGTTGGTGGCGCACAGTTCCTGCTGGGCGATGGCACCGTCCGGTTCATCAGCGAAAACATCGACTACACGACCTACCAGCGCCTGGGTGGCCGGGCTGATGGGAACACCGTCGGTGAGTTCTAGTCTGCTTGAAAGACCGGTTCGACTGGTCACAAACGGTCAATACTGAGACCATCAGAAAGACAGTGAGCGGGTTGCGATAAACCGGCTCACTGTCTTTCAGCTTTTCCGACGGTCAGATTAACCGGTTAATCATGGTTATCCCAAATCTCTTTCGAACGGTTCTCTTATGCTTTCTGCCGCTGCTCGTTTGGAGCGGATGTGGCCCATCGAGCGTCAGCCAAGGGCCAATTAAGCATTCGACCAACCAACCTTCAAGCTTGGCCAATCCGTCGCTTCCAGCCTTCCCAGGCATCGGTCCCCAAACAGCAACCGGTACTCAACAAGGGACCATCTTCCACAATCGGGCCACCGAAGCTGGCGTCGTTTTCCGCTATACCAATGGCGAAGACGCAGAAACCTTCGCCATTCTCGACTCCCTCGGCGGCGGGGTCGGCTACCTCGATTTCGACCAGGATGGCCAGCTCGATCTGCTCTTTCCCGGCGGCGGAACCTATCGCCAAAACCAAACCATTACCGGCCAACCGACCGGCCTGTTTCGGCAAATTGACCGGTGGCAATTCCAGGATGTTTCGCGACATGCCGGAACGCTCGACGAAACCCGCTACACCCACGGGGCCGCAGTCGCCGATGCCAACAACGACGGCTTTCCCGATGTTCTCGTTACCGGGTATCAAGGCCTTCTTTTCTACATCAACAACGGCGACGGCACATTCGTCGAATCCGCCAACACGGCCGGGCTGACCGATCAACTCTGGAGCAGTAGCGCCGCGTGGGGCGACTTCAATAGCGACAGCATCCCCGATCTCTACATTGCCCACTATGTGAACTGGTCTCCCCAAAACGATCCCGTTTGCCGGTCAGCCAAAGGAGATCGCCGCGATATCTGCCCGCCACGCGAATTTGAACCACTCCCCGATACGCTTTACCTGGGGAACGGCGATGGCACCTTCCGCGATAGCACACCTGCAGCGGGCCTCTCGCCAAATGGTAAAGGGCTGGGAGTCATTGCCGCCGATATCGATCTCGATGGTTTGCAAGACCTTTACGTCGCGAACGACACCGTCCCCAACTTCCTCTACAAAAACCTCGGCGGCGGCCACTTCGAAGATGTCTCGAACTCGAGCGGAACCGCCGTCAACGATCGTGGCCTTCCCGATGGGAGCATGGGGGTCGATGTCGGCGACTTTGACCTCGATGGCCTCCCCGACATCTGGGTCTCTAACTTTGAACGTGAAAGCTTTGCCCTCTACCGGAATTTCGGCAACTGCATGTTTCGGCATGTTAGCCAGGCCACGGCCATCACGGCCGTTGGCTCTGGGTTCGTGGGTTGGGGGACTTCATTTTTCGATTGGGACTGCGATGGCGATGAAGACGTCTTCGTAGCCAACGGCCACGTCATTCGCTACCCCGCCTCAGGCGAGGTCAACCAGCTTCCTCTTCTATTTGAAAACGAAGGGTCGAAGCGTTTTCGCAATATCGCCCCAACCGCTGGACCCTGGATGAACCAACCTCATCCAGGTCGTGGCTGCGCGACCGGCGACCTTGACCGCGATGGAGACCTCGACTTGGTCGTCTCGCTGGTTAACGAACCGGTGGCCCTATTATGCAATGAACTACCAGCCAGTCCTCATTGGCTCAAGGTTCGCCTCATCGGCCTCGAGACCTGCCGCGACGGGTTTGCGGCCCGAGTCACCGTGCGAACCAACGAGACGACCCAATGCAGACAAATCAAAGGGGGAGGCAGCTACGCCTCGACGAGCGATTTTGTCCTCCATTTTGGCTTGGGCAACTTCGAGCTCATCCGGGAACTTCGCGTTGACTGGCCGTCGGGTACAATCGACTACCTGCAACACATTCCCACGAAGCAACTATTGACCATTCGTGAAGGCGATCACCCATTAGCCCCCACCAACCCATGAACCGCACTGCACTCAAACTGGCAATTGCCATTGGCTTGGTCGGCATCGCTCTCGTTGCAATTTGGTTTGGTACTCGCCCCCTACCCGCTAATCGCTTTCGACTTGGCCTGAATGCCGCCGAGCACGAAAACTGGCCTGAAGTCTTGCGACAGGCTGAAGCCTTAAAAGGTAAGGCCGAGTTCGCATCTGAAGCGCGGCTCCTGCAGGCCATCTATCTCCTCAAAACCGACCGGCCTGCTTCAGCCCTCAAAGAGCTGTCCGCAATCGAGCCAGTCGGTCCACTCCGCTCATCGGCCCTGCTCTACGCTGGCGAAGCCTTCTATCGCCAGGATCGCCTCTTCGATGCCGAGAAGCTCTTTGCCACCTTGGCGTCCGAAAACCCGGACAGCCTTCCAGCTCATCGCTGGCTCGCCGCGGTCGCCTACGACTCGGGGAATATGAACTATGCGATGGAAGAACTCGCCCAGGTCAGTCGTCTCTCCCCGACTGACTTTCGGCCATACATCCTCAAGGGTCAAATCCTTGCCGACCTCGAACGGTTTGCGGAAGCGGCCTCCTCTTACCAAGCCGCTGTTTCGCTGAAGCCACCTCCCAATGTCCTGGCCGAAGTCCTTCCCGCGTTAGTCCGTGCTCAGATCGCCGTCCGCGAATACTCCCCAGCTCTAACAACACTTTCTACTGCACCCGATGATGCAGCCAATCTGGCCTTAGCCGCAGAATGCCACCTGGGCTTGGGCCGTCCCGATGAGGCTCGCGAATTAATCGACCGTGCCATCACCCTCGACCCTAACCAACCCGACGTGCTGAAGCTGCATGGACGATTAGAACTTGATGCAGGCCGTGCCGATTCGGCTCGGCGGTCATTACAAAAGCTGGTCGACCTCGACCCTCACGACCACACCAGCCGCCACGAACTGGCCCAGTCGTTACGCATGCTTGGCCAAACCGCCGCGGCCGAGGAGCAATCACGACTTTCCGCTCAATCGATCGACTTGAAGGCCCGCCTGGCAGCCTTAACTCTCGAAGCCATCGCCCGCCCGCGCGATGCCGAAGTGCGCACCAAAATGGCCAATCTGTGCGAAGAACTCGGCCGCCCCCTCTTAGCCGCCACCTGGCGCAAAGCCGCCACCGCCTGTAGGCAACTGCAGCAAGCTCCCCAGAAGCAATAGCCCGACACCCTTTATTGCACCCCAACCGCACATTGAAAAAACCGATACGACTTGGGGGGATTCGTTTCTACCTGAAGCTATGCGTCCAAAGCAGGATGACACGCCCCTTTTTTCCCCTAATACAACCTCTCCCGATACGACTCATCCAACAACTGCTGCGTCCTCTCAACCGTAAACTCGGGCATCTGCAACTGGTCAGCCCACATCTGGGCGGCACATGGCAGCGTGCTTAAATCGGGGCGATCATGTTGCTCCCACAGCTTCGACCGCACCAGCGCCTTCGCGCATTGCAAGTAGCACTCCTGCACTTCGACGGCGACAGCCAATAGCGGCCGCTTGCCGTTGGCTGTTAAGGGTTCTAGCCAGTTGACATCGCGAATTAGTTTCGCCCGGCCGTTCACCCGCAGCGTTTCACCCACGCCAGGAACCATAAACAGCAGCCCCACCGCACCGGTCTGCAGAATGTTATGAAAGCTGTCGACCCGCTTATTCCCCACGCGATCAGGTATCAAGAGCGTCTTGGAATCAATCACTCTGACAAAGCCGGGTGCATCTCCGCGCGGCGAGCAATCGCAGCGGCCACTTGCATCGTGCGTACTCAACACCAGAAACGGCGAGTGAGCAATAAACCGCACCATATGCTCATCAAGGGCCGTCAGCTCTTTTTTCAGCGAGAACTCGGACGGCGTCCCCACCAACCGCTGCAGTTCTTCTCGCGATTCCAGCACGTCCGCGAACTGATCGAAGCCGCTCATCAGGTCGACCTTCAGTCATAACGCAGACGTCAGGCCGCGTGGGTCAGGGCCAGCTCTTCCGCATTCAGCGAGATAATCGCAATTCCAAACCGATCAGCCAGCTCAACCACTTCGGGGCTATCGATAATGATCGTCTTATTGGCCTCGACGGCCAGTACCCGGCCACCCGACTCGTGCATGGTTTGAATCGTCTGCAGGCCAATCGTGGGGACGTCAAACCGCATATCCTGCTGCGGCTTGGCCACTTTAACCACCGTAAACCCGCCGCGCCGACACAGCTCTCCCGCGCGGCGAATACAGCGATCGGTCCCTTCAATTGCCTCAACCGCAATCACAGCCAAATCGTTGACCGCGACCGATTGGCCCACATCCAATCGACCCATCTCTTTGGCCAACTCCCAGCCAAACCGAATATCTTTCCATTGCGAGGCCGACGGCTTACGCCGTGTCAGGAATCCATGTTTCACAAGCAGCTCCGGACAATAATCAAGGGCCGATTCAAACGTAATTCCGTCCCGTTCAAATTCAGAAATGACTGCCAGTAGCAGCGTGTCATCCTTGCGATCGCGCCAGGCATAGGTCCACCAGCAGTGAATCGCTCGCCAATCAGGAATCAGGCCCCAAATTCCCATCGGGCCATACATCACCGTCTTGTCGATCTTCCCCGCCATCACCACCCGCTTGGCCTTCGCCTTCTTAAACAGGCGAATCGCCCGACCCATCCGCCCAATTGGAAACGAATAGTACTCGTCGCAGATGCTTGCCAGCATGTCAGGGGCCATCCCCTGCACGCCTACCCCAATCACCCGATGCCCCTGAGCACGCGCCCCTTCGGCAAACAAAATCGGAAATCGTCCACCACCAGCCAATAACCCCACGGTCTGCGGAGAGGCGAGCGTGTTAGAACCGGGGAATGGCAAAACGTTTGGCTCCATCGTGGGCAACCGTCTTCCTGAAAACAACTCCGGGCAACCATCCATAGTTGCCACTCATCATCAATCATCAGCTTATCTGAACCGGGTTACTTCTCGGCTGCGACTGACCATGCCAGCCTCGCCTTCCCTC
>JAIXVG010000540.1 GCA_027483145.1 Planctomyces sp. | reverse complement strand
CCGGGGAAGCCCTGGTTGAGCGTGAAGGTGCTCCCGCCTACACGGCTGCCGAGCCGGAAGTGGTGATTGGCGAACTGGACGGGCCGGTCGGCTATGCCATCGCGAACTTGCTGGGCGACCAGACGAAGGGTCACTCGCGCGTCTTTGCAATCTTGAATTGCGATGTTCAGGTTCGGCCAATCACCCTGATGGTCAGTAAAGTGACGGTCGACAGCACGACCTACACCAATATTCTGATGGGAACCGTTCAAGCCGCCATCGCAAACGGGGTCCTTGACGCCGTGCGGGCTGGTGACATTCCCAAAAACCGGGCCGATGATCTCGGAATTATCGTTTCGGTATGGCTCGACCCGAGTGTCGTGAAGGAAAAGGTCGACCACCAACTGCTGTTTGAAACCAACCGGGAAGCTACCGCCAAAGCCATTCACAAAGCCATTCACGGCGTGCCGTCGATCGACTGGTTACTAAAGAATCAAGCGACGACAACCCACTTCTTCCATCAACTAGGGTTAGAAGGAAAGCTGTAAACGGTGGTCACGGATGCCGCCCCGGGGTGACTTCAACAGTGCTCCTGGCGCTATTCGTTCCCCCGTACCGCATACTTGTCACCCGACACACCAATTCACCCTATACGCCCGGAATTGCCAGTCAGGCAGCCTGGCGTTTGACATTTGCGGTTAACCACTGACATAGATCGGTCGCAGAGGCCGTCTAAGCAGAAAAATCGTGCAGGCCGTCAAAGTCGGAAACGTTGACAATGGACAACGTGGTTGCCCGCAAGGATCACAAAAAAAGAGTTTGCATGGCGAGGGAGAAATGCGCCGACGGATTTCAGACTAGCTTTGATTTGGGATGGTCGAACTCTTCGGCCACGACTTTGCCGGAACTTTCATATCCAAAATGCCAGCGTTTTTTTTCTGGCATTCTTCGCACCGGTGATGTCGAACCCCAAATTCAAGGTTGGGAGCTAGTTCAATGTCGACTGTCATTCTATCGCGAGCACTGACCAAGACGTCGCCATGGCGACTGAAAAAGTGTTCCCGCGATCCCGCAGAACATGCAGTTATTGAACTGCCTCCGGGACGCATTACTCTGGGGCGCAGCTCAGAATCGGACATTCAAGTCGCGGGGCTCAGTGTTTCCAAGCAGCATGCCCAACTAATCGTAACCGAGGACTCCCTGTTTGTCCGCGACCTGTCAAGCACCAATGGGACCTTCGTCAATCGTAAACGTGTGACACAAGATGTTTTGCTGGGACCTGGCGATATCTTGCAGTTGGCAGACACCGAGTTCCTGGTTCAACTCAATTCGCCGACACAGCTACAAATCGAGTCAAAAGTAGCCGGTACAGTTGAAGTCGACGGAATTGAATCCTCGTGGGTCATTTCAGGGTTACAAAGAATCCTGACAGAGCGATGCATCGACCCTCATTATCAGGCGGTGGTCGATCTGGCAACCAGAATGCCGATTGGTTACGAGGTCTTGGCTCGCACTACGCTTCCAAACCTCGAAATGCCTCTTGAGATGTTCTATGCCGCTGAGCAGGCTGGCCAGGAGGTTGAGTTAAGCGTCATGTGCCGCGACTTGGGAGTTGATCGTTTTCTTCCCAATGAGCCAGGCAGCATTCTGTTTTTGAATACTCACCCGCATGAACGATTGCGGCCCGAACTGCTCGATTCGATGCACGCCTTGCGGCTCAAAGAGCCCGAGCTTCGCATCGTACTCGAACTTCATGAAGCAGCGATGACTAACTTAAGCGATGTCAAGAACTTCCGGACGGGCCTCAAGGCGCTCGAGGTTCAGTTGGCCTTCGACGACTTTGGTGCAGGCCAGTCTCGGCTGAAGGAACTGGCCGAAGTCGCTCCTGACTACGTGAAATTTGATATCGGCCTTATCCGCGATATCCACAAAGCAACCGCCCGTCGCAAACTAGTGGAAGGGCTGGTCTCGCTGGCAAACTCGTTGGGGATCGCCTGCATTGCAGAAGGGATCGAGCAAACCAGCGAATCAAAAGTTTGCCAGGAAATCGGATTCCGCCTGGGCCAGGGATACCTCTTCGGCAGACCCGCGATGCTGTAGTCGTCCCGCCCGACAACAAACCAGTTCGGCGGCAGGCATTTGGTACCACGCCAAAGTCGTCAACGGCATCAGCCGGGTTTGTGCTTGGCAAAAACTCCGTACGATGGGCGACATTCGATTCTATGGCGAACCTGGCAAATGTTTAAGATTTGGCAGGTTACTCCGCCGTAAACTTCTGACGGTATAGAACTTACAGCGAGACGACTCTGGCAACGGCCCCCTCAGCTGAAGAAACAGCAGAAACAGCAGATAGGATTGAACTTACGGCCAATTTGAACGATACTTCCGGCAGGTTCCGCCGGATAAAACACCAGTAGCCAAAACGGACCGGTGCTTGATGGTGGAGCCGATGTTGGTTGTTCAACATCCAACAAGTGCCCTTCTCGATTGCAGGCAGGTCATTGACCGCTGGTTTCTCCGTCGATTTAGCCGATAGATTTTTGCCCCATGACGGGCAATCAAATCGACAGACGGTTGGTGACGGACGATGCCAAACTGGCGAGAGATACCTAGCCCGTAAGGATTGCT
>JAIXVG010000375.1 GCA_027483145.1 Planctomyces sp. | reverse complement strand
GGCCTCAATCCTTTTGTGTGCAGGTCCCGGTTCGGATGCAACCCGGTTTCCCCAGTGGGCTGCTTGTGAGCTGACGAACGGATCGTTGAGCAAAGTCAGAGCCTGGGCTGGACTGCTGCTGGAATCTCTTTTGCCGAAAGTGCTTAACGGAGCGGGGCGATCGAACACGGCGAGAAACTCACTGGGAAAGTTGCGGCGGGCACTGAGATAAAGGCTGCGCCGCCGGTTCCCATCGACCGGTCCACTTTCAGGAATGTTGTTGCCGCTGTCTGAAAGGGCCATATTGAGTTGGTGTGGTACCAGCACTGATGGCCCTTCGAGGGTCAGATCGATTTGTCCGGAGACGCTGAGGATGGTATCTCGAATCGCTTCGCCGTCGAGTCGTCTCAGCCGGGCAGTGGTGTACCAACGATTGGTTGGATCCCCGGATTGGGCTGGAGTAGAGGCGAGCCGGAAGACCCTGCTGGTGACCAGTTCCTTCAACAACGGCTTGAGTTGCCAATGGTGCTCGCTCATGAAGCGCGAAGCGAGATGATCGAGCAGTTCGGGATGGGTGGGTTGATCTCCCAAGAGGCCAAAGTTGTCAACGCTGGCAACTAAGGCCTGCGCAAATACATGCTGCCAGACCCGATTGACATAGACCCGTGCGGTGAGCGGGTTGTCTTTTGAAGCGATGGCGTTTGCCAATTCGAGCCTGCCCGACCGACCTTGATAGGCGGGAGCAGTATCTCCCCAGACCTTGAGGGACTTGCGTGGTACCGTTTCTGACCGTGGTTTGTGCGCGTTACCTCTTACAAAACTGGGGAGATCACGCGCGGTCACTTCGGCTACGGCGAGGAAGCGGTCGGGTGTCGGCATTTGTGATTCGATCAAGTCGCGAGCCGTTTTCCAGGACGCAAGAAGTTCGGGTGGGGTAGTGATAGCCGGGACTGACCAGCCCGGGGTGAGTGGTTGCTCACCTGATTGGTGAAGGACAGTACGGATGCCGAACTGAGCATCGGCGTGGTCGACTATTCCCAGAATGTTATGCGAGCCATCGGATGTCCCCGAGTAAACTTCGACGTGTGCCCGTTGCCCTTTCCAGCGGCCGACCCAGAACCGCTGCCAATGCCAGCCATTTTCCTGCTTCAGGCGTTTTCGCAGGTCGTGATAGATGGGGTCTCGAATCAATTGATAGTTGGCAACGATGACCTGCACAGTCGCTTCGTGGCCGTAACACAAGACATCAATAAACTCGTGATCGATGATAAATGACTCTGTTCGGACGATGGCAGGTAACTTGCCCGAGAGCAGGCCCCCCCACAGGCCCGGTTCTACGCCTCGCAGTGCGGCGGTCTTTGGGGAAATGTGGTCGGTGTAACCAACGATCTGCCAGCCGACGGGGATACTGGTCGTTGCATCACCGATCGTCTTTTCAGTTGGGAAAGAATTCGCCGGGCTATCGTCGGCCAACTTGGCGATGGGGATTTGCTGGCTTTGCTGCAATTCGTCATCTAGCAATTGTCTGGATGCGGCCAGTTGACCGGCGAACTCGTCCAGCGCAGGTTGGTTCGACCACGCCTGGGCGGCCGGGGTGGCAACGGCAACCCCGAACAGGCCGTAGTATTCTCGCGTGGGAAGAGGGTCGAACTTATGATCGTGGCAGCGGGCGCATCCGACGGTGACTCCGGTGAAGGCCTTCCCTAACACATCCAGCCGATTGTCCATGCGTTCGGCTTCGTCGTTGGCAACGTCGACCGGTGCCGTCGCAGCTTCGCCGAAGTTCCACCAAGCTGTCGCCAGTAAACGCTCGTTGGTTCCATTAACGACCCTTGGAGGCAACAAGTCGCCGGCGATTTGCTCTTTTAGGAAGTGATCGTATGGCAAGTCGCTGTTGAGCGATCGAGTGACGTAGTCGCGATAGCGAAAGGCGCCGGGGATCTCATAGTCGTATTCGCCTCCCAAGCCTTCAGCATAACGAACAAGGTCGAGCCAGTGCTGTGCCCAGCGCTCTCCAAAGTGAGGGGACGCCAAAAGACGATCAGCATAATTGGCAATCGCCACATCGGGTGAAGTGTGCCAGGTTGTGACGAACTGGTCGACGGCATGCACCTCTGGCGGCAACCCGGTCAGTACATAAGAGAGCCTGCGAACGACTACTTCTGGTGGAGCATCGATCGCTGGCGAGACTCGCTCTGCTTGCTGTTTGTGCCAAATGAAGTGGTCGATGCTCGTGCGACACCACTGCTGTGAATCGCCGGGTGGCACTGTTGGATTGGTGATAGGCCGAAAGGCCCAGTGGTCGAGTCCTTTGCTGGCAACAAGTGGTAATGCGGCTGGATAAATGGCCCCGGCGGCGATCCAGGTTTCAAACTTCTGAACCTGTTCGGCGGAGAGGGGTGGGCCGTCGGGAGGCATCGCGAAGCCGGGTTCGGTCTGCCGGACAGCCTTGAGCAGTAGACTTTCTTTTGGTGAATCGAGCGAAACGGCCTGCCCTGAGTCGCCCCCTTTAAAGAGAGCCTCGCGGGTATCGAGTTGCAGGCCACCGCTGGCATTTCCGGTTTGAGAGGAATGGCATTCAAAACAGCGATTGACGAGGAGGGGCCGAATGTGATTTTCAAAGTGGTCGATCTGGTTGGCGGTGGCTGAATCCTGAGCCATCGCCTGCGACCAGACACCAGCAAGGGCCAATGTCGCAAGATAAGTCAGCCAGTTGAGCTGCGTAAAATGAGGCATAGGACGTTACCTGATTGCCCTGGAACTAAAAGTGGTTTCTAAAGGTGTTCTCAAAACCGTCTTGCACAAAAAATTGACATGTTGATTCGCCGGGCGAAAACTTCCAACAACTTGTTTTTGAAATGGTTTCTTAAGGGAAACTGGTTGGTTATTTACTGGTAGCAAAGTTGCGGCCTGGATTTGAGCCGGGGCCTTTACGATTTCAAGTTTGAATTCTCGAATGCAGTTTAGGGGAGCCATCCGAAACACGGGTTTGTGGTGGACCGGAGATTGGTCAAAAAAGAATCAAGTAGGTCTCACACCCTTTTAGTATAGCAAACGAATATGCCAGATTGCGATAAGTGTTGGCGTTTAAACGAGTTAGACGGAACATCGCAACGTTGAACAGGGTGGGAGCCACCTTTGTTCGAGGGGATGACGCGAAAACAGTCCCCTCAACCTATCTGGCGGGGTTGCGCGGGAATTGTTTATCGGGCCAGAGGGTTTTGGGGTCGAGAGAAGGGGAGGGACAGGAAAAGAGAAATGCACGGGTTGACACTCCGATGGGAAGTGTATTTGAGACCCGGGTTATTCTGGTTTGAGCAAGTTGCGGTGGTCGAGTGTCATTTGCTGTGCTTTGACGAAGCTAGGTTTCGATGAAAAACCTCCTCGATTACAACGGCGGTCGCCTGATTAGCAGCATTCCAGAGTCAGTCAACAAGTTGCCCTGCTGGACAAGCCAGCATTGGCACCCGATGAGCCAGCCCTCGACCGGCTATGCTGCTCCGGCAGGCAGGAGTCAACCTGAGCCGCCGGCGCAGTAAGGCAGGTGGGAGCCTGCCTTACTGGGACTATCGTTCTCTCGGACCCGTGCTATCCAATCCGCTCGATTCGAATGGCGTCAGCGGTCGTCAGGCCACCGAGTGAATTCGAAAGCCGAACGACCAACGTGTTGCCGACAATCGTCACTGTCCCCAGGTTCTGGAAGATTGAACCGCTGTCGGTAATGCCGACAGGGTTAAGCTGCTGATTGACCGTGGTCCCCAGCAGCGAAACACTTGTTTCAGTTTCAGAGACGCTAAACGGGGCTGCATTAGTGCGGTTGGCGGCAGGGCTACTCCAAGTCGCAAAGACCCGGTACTGGCCGGGGGGCAAGGCACTGAAGCTCCAGGTGGCTGTCGCATTACCACTACCAGTGGCCGCCAACCGCCGGTCGTTGCCGTAGCCAGTAGTAGCCGTGCTCCATGTGCCAGTGACGCTAAAGCCCGTATCGCCATCATCGAGGATGGCCGTTGGATTCCCAATCCGTTCCAGGCGAATCGCGTCGGCATTCACGCCACCGGTAGTGGTGTTACTGATGCGCACGACGAGCGAGTTCCCAAACGTGTTGATCGTCCCGATGTTCTGGAATGTCACACCCCCTTCGCTGAAGCCAGCCGGTGCAACCTGCTGGTTAACGGTAAAGGTTTGCAGGACTGGTCCGCCGACTGTGCTCGAAACGGCATAGGGGATGTTGTTGCCGCGGCCAGCGCCGCTGAACCAAGTGGTGGCAACTCGGTACAGGCCGGGGGCTAAGTTGTTGAACTGGTATGTCGCGGTCGCGTTCGCTGCACCTGAGCCGGACAACCGGCGATCATTGCCAAAGCCGGGCGTATTCGACGACCAAGTCCCGGTGATGCTGAAAGCAGCATCGCCATCGTCAACGATGGTGACTGCTTCGCCCACTCGTTCAATGCGAATGGCATCAGCCGTGACCAGCCCCGTGCTTGTGTTTGAAAGCCGTACGACCAACGTATTGCCAAAGATGGTCGCCTCGCCCAAATCTTGCCAAAGCGTGGAGGCTTCGATAAAGCTCGCTGGGTTCAGCCGCTGGTTGACAGCCGTACTCAACAGCGTCGGGCCGCCTACCGTTGGGGTAACCGTAAAGGCCGCATTGTCGGCCCGGTTACTGGCTGGACTGTTCCAAGTGGCCGAGATGCGATAGCGGCCCGGTGCCAAGTTACTGTACGCCCACGTTGCAGTCGCATTGCCAGCCCCAGCCGAAGCCAAGCGACGATCGTTTCCATAGCCACCCGCGGCCGTTGACCAAGTACCACTCACGCTGAAGCCAGTGTCGCCATCATCGAGAATGTTACCCGGGGTCGGCTGCACGGCAGCAATACCGAGTCGCTCTATCCGGATGGCGTCAGCGGTCACCAAACCTGTCGGAGTATTGGCCAAGTTGACAAACAGGGTGTTCCCGGTGATGGTCACATTTCCCAAATTTTGCCAAGTGGCTCCCCCTTCAGCAAAACCAATTGGGTTGACCCGCTGATTGACGGGAACACTTAGCTGCGGAGTTCCACCAGCAGTCCCTGCCGCGGTGTACAACGCATCGTTGGCCCGGTTGGTCGCGGGACTGCTCCATGTAGCCGAGATGCGATACTCGCCCGCCAACAGGTTCGCAAAGGCCCAAGTAGCGACGGCTGTCCCAGCACCAGCTGCTGCCAAGCGTCGATCATTACCAAAGCCACTTGTAGCGGCACTCCAACTGCCAACGGTACTAAAGCCAACATCACCGTCGTCCAAGACAGTGACCACTGGCGGCGTGACCACATTCGCATTCAGCGTGAAGTTGTAAGGATTCTCATTGGGGTCGTTATTAGCAAACGACAACACTGCGGCTCTAGCCCCAGCCGTCGAGCTGCTCAGGGCCAGCGTAATCGTGGCTGTG
>JAIXVG010000118.1 GCA_027483145.1 Planctomyces sp. | reverse complement strand
CTCACTGCCTGGATCAGGTAAGTCGTCGACATAGGTCTGGTCTTTCATTAAGTCACCTTTCATCAGAAGTGGCATCGACCCATGAGCGATTCCGCCGTTTCGATCGTCAGTCTTTCCAAGTCGTTTGGACCAAAGTGCGTACTCGACCGAGTCTCGCTCGAGATTCCGCGTGGCCAGACGCTGGCCCTCTTGGGGCGAAACGGTGCAGGAAAAACGACGCTGATTCGGATCTTGATGGGGCTCGTGAAGCCGGATGGGGGGCGAGCCTTGATTGATGGCTGCAATCCGCGGTTCGAACCGCTGGAGTTACGCCGCCGCGTAGGTTACTTGGCTGAAGATCAGACGATGTATGGCTGGATGACAGCCAATGAACTGCTTCGTTTTCTTGAGCCGTTCTATCCGACCTGGAACGATCGATTGGCGCAGAGTTATCTCGATCGATTTGCCGTTCCAGCGAATACTCGAATCGACAAGATGTCGAAGGGGCAAACAGTGAAATTGGGGCTAGCGGCAGCCTTGGCCCACGAACCACAAGTCGCCATTCTGGATGATCCGGCTTTGGGGCTGGACCCCGTAGCTCGCAAAGAATTCAACCGCGATTTGGTCGAGCATTTGCAAGCAGAAGGGCGAACCGTCATCTATAGCTCGCATCTTCTGGATGAAGTCGAGGCTGTCGCTGACCGAATTGCGATTTTGGATGGCGGCCGAATTGTACGGCACGAATCAACAGAGCGACTGCAAGAATCGGTGCAGCGATTGTCGTTTGCGGCCAGCGTTCTAGTGAGCCAGCCTTGCCCGCCGGGAGTGCTGGATGTTCGCTGTGCTGGAGAGACTTGCGAAGTTGTGATTGATGGAGCACCCCAGGTGGCCCGTGACCTTCAACTGGCTGGTGTTGCGGTTTCGATGGCCAGTATGACGCTCGACGACATCTTTCAGGCATTTGTGACTGGCAACAAAGAGGGCTGGAATCAGCCGTAACGGGTGCTGGCTTCTATGACTTGCTACATGGTGTCAAGAGACGTGGTTTCAAAACGGACCGTCGGTTAAAGCCGGTTTGTGGTTCTTCTGATACGTTTCTGCCACCGACCGAGTGTGGAAACAGACTCTACTTTGTGAGTGCTCAATAATGAATTCTCCCATCGGCAGTTTGATCCGCAAAGAGTGGAGCGAGTGGCGCCTGCTCGCTGGGATTCTGTTGGGCATCGTGCTGATTGCGGTCGGGCACTGCGTAGCCCAAGAGTTGCAGTACCAAGCTGGTAGCCCGTACGGTTTCTTTGCTACGTTCGGCTTGTGCTACGCGTTCCTGGCTGCGGTGTTGGTTGGTGTATTGGCAGCGACCGGGGAGGCATCGCGTGGAACGCATCTATTTACGGCCGCGCTGCCAGTTTCGCTACGAACGACTGCGGCTGTGCGGATCGGAATGGCTTTTCTAACCACGTTTGGCCCCCTCTGTTTCGGCGGCAGTCTGCTAGCGGGCCTTGTGGCCTGCGATGTGATTGACCAAGCGCGGCCGGAAGTGACATGGGATCTGCGAAACCCGTATATGAACTCGATACCTGTCGCTGGCGATTGGGGTCTTACCGCGTTAGGTGCGTGGTCAAGCATGTCTTGGTTGCAGTTGATATTTGGGCTCCTGATTGCCAATACACTGGTCTGCATTCTGGCCATTGGAATTGTTCTTTGTAACGAAGGGGCGCTAGGGGCAGCGGGTGTGTGCATCATCCTGTTTATGGTGGCTTCCGGGAGTCTGGCCGAGCAACTCGAGATTTCGGGGTTCACGGGGTTGGCAAATTCGATCCGAAACCTTGTTCCGTTGAATTGGGTGGCAGTCCAAAGGGGATACGGATACGACGGGATGTTCGCGAGATTGATCTACCCGACACCCGGAGCGATTGCAGTTGTGGTCAACGCCGGAGCGACGATTATGGCCGCCTTCGCGTTTATCAGGTTGTATGGAGTGCGTGTTGATCTTGGGATCAGTCAAACGTTCAGTCGGTTGTTTCCCCGCCTCAATGCTAATCGTGTGACAGCCAACATCTATCCAGAACTGTTTTTTCAGGGGGTTTACTTTGAAGGAGAAATCGGAACACTCGTTTGGGTCAATTCACGTAAAGCGATCCCGCTAGCAGTGGCGGGCCTGTCGACTGCAGCCTGCCTGGCTCTAGTGGCCGTGCTGAGTGACAGCCGCCGACATACACCGCTGCATGAAGTGTTTGGGGGGCTGGCGACCGTATGTGCATTCTTTGGCAGCGTGTGGGCAATCCTGCTTGGAATCGCCATGTACAACAACGAACTGCAAGGAGGGTTGGCTAGATTTTTGAGGTCACTTCCAATTTCGTTGGCGAAGTGGTTTTGGGTCAAGTTCGTTGTGGGTGCTCTTGTTCTGATTATCACGCTCGACTTTGTCCCGCTGACGATTGGCCTTTGCCTGTCAGATCGCCGTCAACAGCTTATCGCGATCGGGATGTGCAGTCCCTTTATTCACTTGGTGGCCTACTCGCTTGGCATTTTGGCCATTTGTATTCTGCGAAGGTCGGCTACCGCGACGATATTGGCCACAGTTGTTCTGATTGGAATTGATGCAATCCAAGAGATTCTGCCGTTTGAACATCGAGTGCAAATGTTTAATACAATCGACCATATGGAACAAATCCTCACCGGCTATATTGGCCCGAGAATTACTAATGAATACTTGAGAGAACTTGCTGATTACTACCAGTTTTGCAAACTGACTGTCTGCATTGCCAGTATTGCGGCGCTTGGTGCCTGGTTTCTGACTCGTCGGTCTGCGGTCTGCGTATTGCTTATAACTGTTTTTGTGACTGTCGATGCGAGCGTCCAGGCGTGTGGCGAACCACCTAGTGCTGAAGACGCGAGTCGAGTCAAGAAGTTGCTTGAGCTGGCAGATGGTTTTCAGCAGCGGGCGACAGGTATTGAAAGAGTCGAATTTGATGTGAGAACAACGCCGTCGAGGAGTCCGTTGAGTTTCGAGGTGTTCCAAGAGATTGACCCTGCATCGGTACAAGATTTTCTTTCAGCCTATTTGAGCGACGTCAATGGCTATACGGCGACCTTCTCGAATGAGTATCAGATGGTGAGGTACGGTCTGCGCGATCAAAGGATGTTCTTGACCCATGGGGAGCGTTTCGCTGGCCGGTTCGATCGTAAACCACTGGGGCCGATGTGGGTCGAAGGGACAATTGCCGTATCGAAGAGCCAGCGTAGACCGAATGTGTTCTCCCGGCCGCACGAACTCAATGGGCATATTTGGTTAAGGCATGTGGACTACCCCGGGCTTTCTGCCAAGTTCGTTAGTTGGAATGAGTTTACTGAAAAGGGGGAAGAGTTCATCGAATTCGACGTGATGTTTGGATACGGATGGCAAACCGCAGAGCCAGACAACTCTGAGGATGCTGAAGTGCCGACTCGTAAACGATTACAGATTTCTTCCAAGCCAGTAATCGTTGCTCGTTATCAGGTCACGATTAATGTCACTCGCGGATTCTGGCCGGTGAGCATCGTCTCCAGAGGAGATAGCCCGATGGATCGAAAGGGAAAGTTCGCTTACGTAACTTGGCTGACTGCGGATGGCTGGCTTGAATCGGAAGGTAGCTCGATTCCTAATTCCATCGTGAGAAAGTATTACTATCGGAGCACTTCGCCACTTGAACGAATAGAGGTGTCAGAATTGGAAGATATGGAAACAATCGGGCGAGAGTCATGGGTTCTGGATCGATTCGTTGCTAATCCTCCCGTACCGCCGATTGAGTCGCTATCGTCCCCCAAGGCGGGCGACAGGTTCATCCGGTTCTCGACTGATACCAGTGATAAGTTGGCTATCTTCGCTAACAGCGGGCGAATGTCACGGTGGGGCGCGATTGTTGCCCCTGTTCCCCACGCGGTTCGATGGTACTATGCCATGCTCATCATCGGGGTCATTGGGTATGGCTGCCTCTGGTGGTGGAAGCGATCGTCGAAAAAAGCGGGCTAGGTAAGTGTGGTGACCGGACTCTTGTGTTTGGACATCAGTCATCCCTCCCTCTCCCCCCCCAACAAAAGAAAGCGAGTCGACGAGTGCGCTAATGCACTTCGCTGACTCGCTTTGGAAGTTGTTAGGCAGTTGGTAGTAGTCGTTGGCTGACTGATCACCGCCAGTCAGCAGCAGATCCGGATAGCGAAGTTACTTCGCGTCTCCTGCATCTTGCTTGGCCTTTTCTTCCAGCTTGGCTGAGAGGTCGGGGTTGGGGGTTGCGTCGCCGGGTTCTTGATTGAGGACCCACTTGATGCCGCCAGTGACGTGAGCGAGGAACAGTTCGTTGGCCCATGTTCCCTCGTTATGACCCAGATTGGTGACAAAAACTTTGCCGTCGCCATAGGTCTTTACCCAGCTTA
Organism: Planctomyces sp.; assembly: GCA_027483145.1. Classification (GTDB taxonomy): domain Bacteria; phylum Planctomycetota; class Planctomycetia; order Planctomycetales; family Planctomycetaceae; genus JAIXVG01. Next base: position 440 of record JAIXVG010000118.1, on the reverse strand, counting down.
CCGGGACGAGATAGGGCTTCTTGATGGCAGTCTTGCTCATGTCGATGCTCATCAGTACATGAACTTTTTTGGGCTGCCAGTTTTTGTACTGGTAGATTTCATCTTTGATGACCAATTCGGGACCCAACGGCTTCATCGCAGGGTGAGCCGTATCGTGGACGGTCAAGGTGACGGTGTCTCCTGAGTTCCACGGGTGACCGTTGAATGTGCCGCCGATCATGTCCCAATAACGTTCGTCATCGTGGAAGGTATCAGTCGCGGAGTGAAAGCCAATGAATGCGTGCCCTTTGGTCTTCAGCCATGTGTTAAAGAAGAATTCGCGGTCGGCCTCGGCGATTGGCAATGAGCCGGTCGTGTAAAACATGACGACTGAGTACTTCTGCAAATTCTCTTTCGTAAAGTCGGCTTCAACGTTCTGGGTGCAAGTGACGTCGAACAGG
>JAIXVG010000204.1 GCA_027483145.1 Planctomyces sp. | reverse complement strand
TGATGCCGACAGGCGGCTATTGGAACTTGATCGGTTAGAGCGAGAGGGTTAACGGTTTCGGTAGAACGCTTACTTGACGGTAGCGATTGAAAGCAGGAGGTCGACACCGGCCTTCAGAGAGTGTTGATAATCGACCTCGCCCGGGCCAATCATCAGCGTGCGATATAGCGGCCCGAGCAAGACCATGTTGACGAGCAATTCTGCCCCGGACCGCACTTGTTTCGTCGGGAACAAGCCTTCTTTGGCTAGCTCTTTCAGGTACTGCTCGACCCAGTTCGTGATTCGTCCATCGGTGCATTCGTAAAAGAACTGGGCATTTTTGGGATGGCGGTTTGCTTCGGCAATCACCATTCGACTCCAGTTGTAGCCAGCCCCTCTAAAGAGCAGCATTAGGAATGGCTCGAAGAAGGCTAACAGTTCGGCCTTGGGGTCTCCTCCGGCCCGCTTGAGGGGAGGGGTCATCGACAATGCACTTTCCGACCCCAGCCGAACCAGCGTTTCAAATAACTCGTCTTTGCTTTTGAAGTGGGCGTAGACTGTTGCCTTGGAGACTTGGGCCTCCTGGGTAATGGCATCCATGCTAGTCACAGAAAAGCCGTTCTGCAGGAACAGTTTCTGCGCAGCGCGCAAAACAACCGCGCGTTTGTCGTCACCGACGAGGAAGGGAGGAAGCCCGGGCGGGCCGGGGAAATTCGGCTGTTTCTTGGCCATCCCCCGATTATAGGGAACGGCCCCGAGAACTGCATGTGTCATCCGGGGCCGCTGGACTTTGACGGCTGGGCAGACTGTCAGGCTGAGCGGGCAGGCTCTGGTGATTTTCCCAGCCTGCCCGGCAGACGAGCCATGTACTGGCTATTTGCCGACTTCAATCAGGTTGATTTCGACGGCGGTATCCTGATCAACATCGACTTTCGCTTTGTTGAAGTCTGGCGGCCCCCCTTTCGGACCGATCTCGCGATGGTTGCTCAGGCCGATTGGCTCGAGCGGAAAACCGATGGCTGAGCGATCGACCTTCCCGTTTTTGTTTCGGTCTTGAACAACGACAATCACGTACTTCCCCTTGGGGAGATCGCTGAAGGTGTACTCGGGGTCGCCCAGTTCGACGGTCTGGGACTTAAGGGCTTTCTTGCTGTCAACCGGGAAACCATCGGGCTTGCTAAAGAGAGAGATGATCAACTCTCCTTCGTCCCCCTTGATATCGGTCACTGTCACTTTTAAGTCGAAACCGGTTTGCTTGCGCGGGGCCTCGACGGCAAGTGACATGTTCAGCGAACCAATTGCAAAGAGGGCGAGTGCCCACAACGTCGTGCGAGAATGACTCATCGAGTTTGTCTCCTTCGAAGAACTGGTGAGTTGCCCGGCAGGCCATTAAATTACGGCCTGCTGGTAGCGACAAGAGCCTTTTCAGTAGCGAGTTCGGCTGCGGAAAACATGGCAGAACTGTCGGGCAAAATGCTTCCATCTTCCATGTCGATGTTTCGGTCGGCCAAGTCGACGATGCGCGGATCGTGCGAGACCATCAGAATGGGAACATGATAGTCGCGGGCCAAAAGGACCAGGCGTTCAAGGACTTCGCGGCCGGTGCGACCATCGAGAGCGCTCGTTGGCTCATCAGCGAGAACGAGACGCGGGCGATTGACCATGGCTCGTGCGATGGCAACCCGTTGCTTCTGGCCACCCGACAGCTTGGCAGGAAAAGCGTGCATCCGATGCTCTAAACCAACTGCGACCAGCAAGTCGGCTGCGCGCTGGCGACCTTCTGCAGCGGAAACGTCAGGGTAAAGTTCAAGTGCCAGTTGAACGTTTTCCAAGGCTGTCAGATGGGGAATCAGATTATGGGCCTGAAAGATGAACCCTATTTGCTTCCGAACCGAAACCTGTTGCCGACGTGTGGCCTGCAGCAACTCTTGTCCCAAAACAATCAAGCTTCCGCTGGTGAGCGTTCGCAATGCACCGATCAACGTTAACAGGGTGGTTTTGCCTGACCCCGACTGCCCAGTCAACAGCACAACCTCTCCGGGATTGATCCTCAAGTTGACATCAAACAAGATCTGCTTGCGCAGATCTCCCTCGCCAAACCAGAAGTTGATGTGGCGGGCCTCGACGACGACATTGTAATGATCGGGTTGTGAACTTGTGGTCATCGATCAGGCTCCGGTGACTCTTACACCGATCGAACAGGGACTGGTTGAGGGCCACCAGTTCAGGATGGATAACCCTTCAAGGCCCAGCAGTTGAAAGCACAAAGCAACAAGCGATCAAAGTGCTGTTAGAAAACATCAGCCGGATCGGCAGACCGAAGCCGCTGGGTGGCGACCACTCCCGACAAAAAGCACATAAGGATCGTCAAAACCAGCAAAAATCCTGCACGCTCCCACGTTGGTCCAACTGGGATTGACGTGCCGTATTGAATGACCTGATAGAAGCCAATCGCTAACAGTGAGCCGGGGATGTAGCCCAAGACCGATAGGATAAGCCCTTGGCGAATCACCAGCAATAACAGGTACCAGTCGGCGAAGCCCATCGCTTTCATCGTGGCGTAGTAAGGGAGATGGTGGGTCACATCGGCATAGAGAATTTGGTAGACCACGATAAAGCCAATGAGAAATCCGACGGCTGTTCCCATCGTAAAGATAAACCCTACCGGGGCATTTGTTTTCCAAAATCGCAGTTCGAACTCGGTGAACTCGGCTGGAGTCATCACCAGGGCCTCGTTTCCGAACGTGTTGCGCAATGCGGCCTGAATCGACTTGACGTTCTCGCCTTGTCGCGTTCGAACGAGGCCAACATGGACCTGCTGCGGCGAGTGCCCCGGATGAGTTCTGAGGAAGTTTGCGCGACTGGTAACCAGGTTTCCCTGTTGACCAAACGAAGCAGCCATACTGGTGAGGCCAACCGCTTGCATTTGGCGATGGTTGAGCTCGACATGAAAGGGTTCTCCCCGTTCGATCGCCTTAACTACCGGGCCGAAAACATTGCGCGAGCGGCGATCGAAGAGAAACGTGTTTTCTGCCCTAAGTTGGGCTGCGTACTGGCTGATGCCGGGGAGATCGACCCAGCCTTCTTCAGGTTCTAGGCCATAAACTTGTATTTGCTTCTTTTCACCCGTGACCGGGTTTCGCCATTCAACCGGTCCGATGAGCAATTCGCCAATCGACAGCACACCGGGACACCCCCTGGCTCGATACAGAATCCGGGTGGACAACGATTTGACCTGGTTCATCGTTTCGAACAACGGACTGACGATCACCAGGTCGGCCCGCAAGTTTTGATGAACGATGGTCGCCGCGTTGTAAAGCGAGGCGAGGATTCCTAATTGAATCCACATCAGCATGACGGCGACCATCACCCCAGCCAGGGCAGCCACCAGCTTCATACGCTGAAAGGTCAATTGTTTCCAGGCCAGGTGAAGTTGCTGCGACATCGTCAGCGGACCTCGCCGGTGTTGATCGATACTTCAATACGGGCATAAGAGAGGCCGGCCACACGGGCACTTGATGGTCCATCGAGTAGAATCCGTACTTCGACCACCCGCGCATCGGTGTCCCTGATTGGATCGTTATCAAACACCTCCTGGCGACCAACCATCCAGCCAACTTGAACCACTTCACCCGTCAGTTCTTCGGCCAGACTTTGAACTTTCACAATAGCCCGCTGACCCAGTTTCACGCGTGCTGCATCCCGTTCGTAAACCTCGGCGACGGCCTGCATGTGGTTCGTATCGCCCAATTCGGCCAAGCCTTGGTCACCAACCCGCTCCCCTTCGCGGGCATGAATTTTGAGCACACGTCCTGAAATAGGAGCAACGATTTGGGCAGCGTCTAATTCGGCATTGGCCCTGGCGAGAGAGGCTTCTGCTTTCTGCAGTTCCGCTGTGGCTACGGCGATGTCATCGGGACGAATGGTTTCCATAGCCACCAGCGTGTTGCGAGCCTGGTCGAGTAACGACTGGCTGGTTTGCAATTCCATGAAGCGAAACTCGTAGTCTTCTGCTGAACCGGTATTCGCTTCGCGCAGTTTGCGAGAGCGATTGAGGGTTGTTTGAGCATGTTGCACGGTGGCTGTATGTTTCGCGATGAGAGCTGCCTGAGCCGCCACTTCGCTGGGCTTGGGACCAGCCTCAACCAGCTTGAGCCTGGCCTGGCAGATGGCGACCTGAGCTTTTGCTTCTGCAACAGATGCCTGGCGCTTCGGGTATGTATCGAGGATGGCCATGACGGCCTCCTTTTCGATCAACTCACCTTCGCGAATTTGCAGGTGAGTGACGCGTGAGCCTTCAGCCCCGCTTGAGGGAGAGATCTTGAAGATCTTCCAACCCGGTTCGAGCCTTCCGAGTGCGCCAACCCCCGACTCGCGTTGAACCGCTGGGGTCGATACGGCGCTAGCGTGCGGGGAGACGACCGGAGGGGAATTGACGCTAAAGGAGAGGGATTGCCGAACAGCCAGCCCGGCCACCACCAGTCCAACAATAGCCAGCCCCGCACCACGCAGCCGGGTGCGAAAGAGGGAAGAACTGGGGGCAGGTGGTAGCGCCGCAGTGGCCACACCGGTCCTTTTCTGAAAGGAGCATTGCGAGAGCGACCTCGCCCGAACGAACTGTACCGTTTAGTTTAGTTCGAGGTGAGCAGAAGTCAAGAGGAATCAAAAGAAGGTCGTCGTGAGCGTCGGCCGCTAGCCCCCTGCCCCTCAGGCTTCAGGCGAGTCAATGGCCTGCCTCAGAGATCCGAATTCAAAGGACCCGGCAACTAAACGGGTAGGCCGCCCGACAGACTCGGCGTTTGGCCGCCGTTCCGACCGAGGAAAACTGGCAAACCGAGTTAATCGAACGACAGAGGTTCATCAAGAATATCTCTGCCCTTCACCGAGACGGTAACTGGCTCGTTTCCCAGCATCATTGAAAACGGTCGATCTACAAGTGTCGAAAGTGGAATTCGGGCAATTAATCGGTCGTCTTCCAATATGCATACATGAGGGTAGTGATATAGCCATTCGGGTTGGTTTAACTTAACAGTCAGCAGTTTGCTGCGTGGATTGTTTCGGTACGTGGTACTGGTCACGCTCATTGATAGGCTGAAGGGACCATCCCGATCGTCGGTTGGATGTGAAAAATAGAGATATCCTTCCGAGCTATCCTGAACAACGACCCGGACGACTTGGCTCTTTGAAAATCGAGGCAGCTCGACGAAACGCTGGTAGAGGAAATGGACAGCAAACGAAAGAATGACGACCAACGCCAGCGAGAACTGTAGCGAAATCGCGGTGCGATAAGGTTTCATCTGGTGCAGCACGGCTCCGTTGTTAGCGACCGTTGTTTGCTGTTAATGAGCGTGCTCCATCCAGTTACTTGTACCAATTTCGTCGAAAGCTTGATCGAGAACCCCCAGGGTTGACACCCCGGGGCTCGCCTGGATGTTGCCAATCAGCTATGCGCTAACGAAACCGGATACTAATAGCTTCGACGTTGTCGCGAGGAAGGGATGTTGAGAGCTTTGCGATATTTGGTGACCGTGCGGCGGGCGAGTTGGTAGCCGTGCTTGGCCAGCTCATCAACAAGGGCATCATCGCTTAGCGGATCGTCGCGGTTTTCCTTGTCGACGATTTCCTTGAGCTTCAGGCGGATGATATCCCAAGCCACTTCTTCGCCATCGGCGTTGGTCGTGCCACCACCAAAGAATCGCTTCAGCGGATAGAGGCCGCGCGGGGTTTGAATCCACTTGTCATCGACGGCCCGAGAGACGGTCGTGACGTGAACCTTAACGAGGTCGGCAATCTGCTGCATCTTGAGAGGGACGATTGCTTCGGGGCCATGCTCCAAGAACTCGACCTGATGATCGACAATGGCCTGAGCAACGCGCTTCAAGGTGTTATGTCGCTGCTCGATCGACTCGATCAGCCATTTGGCCGAATCGATTTTTCGCTTGATGTATTCCTTCGTCTGGGGATCGGTATCGGCCCGCAGCATCTGCTGATACTTCTTGCTGATGTGCAGGCGGGGGGTGTGCTCGTCTTCGAGCCGCACAACATACCGTCCGTTATCGTCCTGTTCCAAAAACAGATCGGGGGTGACCTTTTGAACGGGCCGCACCTCGAAACCGGCACCGGGGTAGGGATTGAGTTTCAGAAGCTGCTCGTAAGCCGCCTTGATCGTCGAGATCGAGTAACCCGTTTTGCGTTCAATAAGGGGCAATCGATTTTGGGCAATATCTTCCAGGTGCGAGTTAATCAAAGTCGCCAAGACATCGCGGTAAGGGGTTTCCTCGGTCAGTTGCAGTAGCAAGCATTCACGGGCATCCCGGGCACCGACGCCGGGGGGATCGAGCTTTTGCACCAGCATTAAGGCTTGCTGCGCATCAGCTTCGCTAATTGCTTTGCCGTAAACGGTGATCAGTTCAGCCAGCGTATTGAGTAGCCGTCCATTGGGATCGAGGTTCTGCACGATGAACTCGGCGAACTCGCGAATCTCGATGGGGACGCTGAAGAAGCCAATTTGCTCGACCAGATACTCGGCCAGTGGCTGGGATCGCTCGGTGATGTTGGCGATCATGTCGTGCGCGCGGTCGCCAGCCTCGTCCATGCGATTGGATGAGGGCTTACTTCCGGAGGTGTAGTTATCGTCGGGCCACTCTTCCGACATTTCGAGCAACCGCTCGAAGTCGGCTTCGTTGTTATCCTTGCCATCGGTTACCAACTCGCGTTCGGCGATTGGCTTTTCATTGGCTTCTGCCTGGGCCTCGGCGACCGATTGCTCGGGACTGGGAGCGGTGGGGTCGATAGCGGCCAGCTCGAGGCAGACATTTTCCGCCAGCTCCTGATCGATGCGGTCCTGCAGGTCCATGACGGACAACTGCAGAATCTCCATCGACTGGATCATCCGCGGAGCCAGCCTCATCTGCTGGCTCATTCGCATTTGCTGGGAGAAATTAAGCTGCATCAGACGTTAACGCTCTTTTCAACCTTTCAGGGCAGAACCATCTGCCGGGATCGATTGCATCCTCTAACTCGAACAAAGAACTCTTTTTCAGAAACAACTTCGGGGCGAACTATTTTTGGCTTAACGATCGCCACCCTATACGGAGTGTTGTCGCTACAGTCGGTAAATCGGGAAAGATCAGAACGCCTGCCGCCCACGCAAGGCATCTGCGAGCATTTCCCGGTTAGCAAACTCTAGCACACTTCCTGTCGCAATCCCGCGAGCCAGTCGCGTGATCTTGACGGGTTGTTCTGCTAGCAGATTCGTGATGTAGAGGGCTGTTCCGTCTCCTTCCAGATTGGGATTAGTCGCCATCACCACTTCTTGAATCCCTCGGTCGCGAACCCGCTTAACCAGCGCATCCAGATTCAAATCGTCTGGACCGACCCCATTCAATGGAGAAATGCGGCCACCCAGCACGTGGTATAGCCCTGGAAAGATGCCGGTCGCTTCTAGCGAAAGCAGATCTCGCGGCTGCTCGACAATGCAAACCAGATGTTTCTCGCGCCGGGGATCGCGGCAGATATCGCAAAGATCGTTTTCCGTCAGATTGAAACACTCGGGGCAGGGATGAACTGCGGCCCGCACGTCAGTAATCGCACGAGCAAACGCCAGAGCCTCAGTCTTGGGGCAATCGAGTAGATGCTGAGCCAATCGCTCAGCAGTCTTGCCACCGATGCCCGGCAACGAAGCCAAACGTTCCACCAGGGCACCCACTTTGGGACCGTAAGGATGATGGGCTGGCTCAACAGGTTTTGGCATCGGACGCTTTGCGAGTGAGTCGGTGATGGTTTGGCTGTTATTCTTTTGCTGAGGTCTATTGTCGTCGTTGTCTTTTCGAGCCGACGATGCGAATCGTCAGGTTCTTCGACGTTGAGCCTTTTGTTTCTTTGCAGGCTTCGCTGCGATCTGCACACTACTCAACTAACCCGGCTTCCCCAGACCCATCGCAGCCGCTAAGCCCTGTAACTTTTGCAGGTCGAGGCCGTCGGTCAATTGCCCCATATTCTTGGCCGAATACTCTTGTGCTTGATGCAGTGCTCCGTTCATCGCTTCGACGATTGCGTTGGGTAATTGAGTTTCAACCTCGGCCAACGTGATTCCCGGTTTGATGGTGCAACTGAGCACGGCCATCGCTCCGCTGATTTCCACCTCGGCCAGGCCCTGTCCGCCGCGACCCTTGAACCGCTGAGCCGCTAGCTGCTCGCTGTAACGGGTCATCTTTTCTTGCAATTGGCCTGCCTGCTGGGGCAGCGTTCGCATCAACTGCATCATTTGGCCAAGTTCTTTGAACATCGCTGTCCGTCCATTTCAATCAGTAAGCCAGGAAGTTCCTGACGATCTTTATGTCTTGTTCAATTCGAAAAAGCGAAACGAGAGGCGATTGAGGCCTCGCCTCAATCGCTACTCGGCCGAGGCGTCAGCACCTTCCGCTGCTTCGACTTCGTCGCTGCCGGTGGGTGGCTGTTCATCGATCGAAGCGAGTTTTTCCAGTTGCAAGACACGCCAGCTTGTCACCCCCAACGCCTGCCCGACCGCCTGCACAAGCAAATCACCAACACGATCGGTTTCAATCGATTTCTGCTGCGGTTTGCTCGTCGGCCGCCGATGGGTGGCTTCCGCTTCGGGTGATTGAACGTTGGTGGTTCCCAGTCGAACTCGAATTGGCTGCCCGGTGAGCTCACGTAGTTTTGCTTCGATTTCCGAAACGGCCTGCGGTTTGCTAAGGGCCGCCTTAGCCATATCGTACCGTTCGGGGATCAATATTTCCAGATGATTTGGTCCGGAATTTGCTGAGTTTAGTGTGCCCGGTGGGATTTTAAGCTCGACGCATCGAAGATGGGCCGCCAACATTCCCGTGGACTGAGCCACTAGCGCGGACTTTAACGACCCTTCGTTGCCAGCTCGTAATTCGATACGGGGTAATGCGTTAGACGTGTTCGGACCAACCACGTCTCCCCCTCCTTCTGGAGCGACTTCGCTGCTGATCGCATCGGCCT
>JAIXVG010000124.1 GCA_027483145.1 Planctomyces sp. | reverse complement strand
GGATAGGGCATGTTGGCCGGAAAGTAACCCATCTGTTGCAGATAGGCAAACTGGGCTGGGTCAAGATGGAACTGCGATCCCTGGACCGCGCCGGGCATCTGAGCAGGCCACTGAGGCGCGTTCGCAGGAAACATGCCGGGAGGCTGCCCAGGCTGAGGACCGTATCCATAGGCGGGCATTCCCATTGCCGGGGTCCCGTTTGGCATTCCTTGTGGGTAGAAAACTTGCAGATTGGTCCCTGCGGTCGGTGGCATTGGCGTCGCCCCGCCATAACCAGGAACCGGGTAACTGCCACTCGCCATCCCCGATTCACCCGGCGAGTTGACTCCCTGCTGGTACGCCATCGGACTTGGCTGAGGTACTGCCACGGCCGCATCAATAGAAGAGCCATAGCCCCGGTTAGCAGGCATCGGTGTTCCAGCCGGTGCCGGCATCGCATTCAGCAGGGCACTCAGATTCATCACCGTGCCCGTAGCGCCAGGCATACCAGTAGCACCAGGCATACCAGTTGCGCCGGTGATTGGGACAGCAACCTGACCCGCGGGGGAGACACTGGCCAAAGTGGGAGGTGTCTGCCAGGCAGGAGTAGCCGGCATCCCTCCTGCAGGGGTTGCACCAATGCCACTTGCATTCAGGACCGGTTGATTTGGAACCGGAGTCGTTCCCGTCAGCGTTGGCATGACCGCCGAGCTCTTCGACGCCGAAGCAACCCGATAGCCACACTCCCGGCAACGGAGCATTCCAGGTTGCAGAGTCGCGCGGCATTCTGGACAAACGGTGCTACCAATCGACATACCGGACGGCCTTTATTCCAAACTCAATTCACCATAGCCAGGCAGTATGACGCAAATCGCTCGTAAAATCTCTAAGCGTTACGCCGAAAAGCCACTGCCCTCATGGCAACCTTAGAACTTATCCGAAAACCTCTAATGCATGGCCCATACGCCTGAAAAAACGGGGTTTTCGAACAAGCATAACCGGTTTTCCGATAGATTCTTAGTCCTGCCAAACCAGGCGCTAATCACATCAGTTGACACCGCAACATATACCCGCAGAGCCGTTTCGTCCTGGTAGCCGCAAAAGCGTTCAATGCGATCAGCATGTCAATCACACCTTTTGGCTTTCCGAAGGCGCGAAAAACTGGTGCTTGATCGAACATTCACTCTCATCGCTGGGGCAACCAAAGCGACACAAGAATCCTGAAGACTCGATCTTCAATAACCGGACGACTCGCGTCGTCAGCTCGGAGAATCCACTCTGACTTACCGAGCCGACGATGCCAAGTGTCGGGTGCTTTACATCTTGCTTACCGTTGTGGTTGCAAAAACATCAAGGAACGTTGCAATCGACTACTGAAAACCTCCAACGAGCATGTATCTTCAGCTATTGCTCCAACATTCCGCTCTCAAAACACGGAAGACCCAACCGACGGTCATCAAAACACAAAAGCCTGCGGGGCAGTTACACCACCCCGCAGGTCTTCTAACTCAAATCAACATGATCAAACCACGAGCATTACTCGAAGTTGACCTTTTCGAAGAGGGTGATGGTGATTGTGGCACCACAGTAAACTTCGTAGTTGTTGATTTCGCAGATGTCGTCATCCCAACCATCGTTGTTGGTATCGCCATCGCTCGAAGGCACACCTGGGTTGAAGAATGCATCGCCGTTGCCGTCGATGATTTCGCGAACTGCACCGTCAGCCATCAGAATTTCAGCAGCCTTAGCGTGAACAGCGGTCCAATCGCGAGTGTCCTGGAGATAGAAAGCTGAACCACCGTTGACATAGTACTTCGACTGGACTGCAGCGGTTGCAGTACCAACACCTGGGAAGCTCTTGTTCAGGACATAGATCACAGGAATCGTGTTGCTGGTGATCAAGCTGAACTTGCCGGAGGCCCAAGTACCTGGACCATCGCAAGCTGTTTCGCCCAAACGTGCACCAGCGACGAGTTCTGGATCAACGCGACGACCATCGGTGTCGACGATAGTCGAAACGAGAACAGCTTCACGCAAATCACCAGGAGCAGCATCGCCCAACATCGGAATGTTTGCAATTGCGATGTCAGAAGTTTCTGCATAACGACGTGTCAGAGGACCGACAGTGTTCTGCAATTCCTTCAGACCTGAAGTTGCAACGTCTGGATTGGCGCCAACTGGGTTGCCCCAAATGAAGACGTCAGCAGCAGTGGCAGTGGTCGAAGTGGTGGTCGAGGTGATGAGGAAGTTCGAACGGCTCATGAACCAGCTACCAGCGTAGTTGGTGTTGTGACCACGGCGAACGAGTTCAGCCACAGCTGCGGTACGTGAGGCAGTGTTGACGGTACCGAAAGCAGCCGTTGAGCAGAAAGCACGTGGGTTGTTAGCGGCTTGGCGTTCGCTTGGAGTGGTGCTGCCACCGCCGGTCGAAGTGTCCTTACCAAGGAGGTCATTCAACTTTTCCGAACCCTTGATTGGGTTCGATGGGCAACGCAGGTTCTGGGCCTGACCGGCGTTAACGCGAACGAGGTCGGCGGTCCAACCCCAGGTGTCTGGACAGCCATCGCGGCGGAAGTCGTACTGGCCGGTGCAGAGACGATCGAATGGATCGCTATCTGCGTGGGTGTGCAAACCGATACCGATTTGCTTGAGGTTGTTGCGGCACTGGGTCTTACGAGCAGCTTCACGAGCTGCGGCGATTGCTGGGAGCAGCAATGCGATGAGGATGGCGATGATCGAAATCACAACCAGGAGCTCGATCAGGGTGAAACCCTTGCGAGCGCTCATTTGAGCCTTAACCATTGATAGCATTCCTTGAAGACGAAACAAACAACAGAGACACGAAACACACTCGCGTTGAGTGTCGATTAAGATTGCTGGCACATCGTCAACCTGACGCGACCCCAATCTGTCGACCCATACCGCTTAGCCACCCAATTGCGACCCGCTGACCTCGGAAGCTCTACTGCCAACGCCAGCAGCAAAGCCTCGCAACTGAATCTGACCACGGCTAAGCACTAAAGCACACCCGAATTGCTTTTCAACCACCGTACGCTTGGTCTCAGCTCATCGGGTAATGCACAGGAGATTAGCGTCGCTTCGTTTAGGTTTGATGAACTGCAGGTCAATTCTTATTCACAGCTGAAGAAACATTCGAAGCCGTTAGTAAAACGAACCACCATCATCAATACCGAACGAGCAGCGCCCCTCTCTTTGACTCTATTCTCAAAAAAGCCCGACGATTGCACACATTCATGTGTGCGAGTTCAGGCGTTTTGCTAGCCCACCAAGCGACTCCTCGCTTTTTGACTGCGATGCACACTCGCTTGGGCACGTTTCGCGTGGACTAACTGTGTCGCTGGCTCGCTGACGACTCCAATCCCTTTGGATGGAACACACCCAGTCTTGTTGACCCCGACGGCCCGGAAAAAGCGTCCTGCTCGGTCAACAGCCAACCTTTGACGACGCGGGAGAGATTATCCGTCGTTCGTTAATGAAGTATGAAGAGGGTGTAAAAAGTTGAGGCGTTACGGGAATTTCCCAACGCTAGGCAGCTGGAGCTAGACCCAGTTTCCACTATCATCCGTTGCCACTGCAATACTGACACATGATTCAACGCAAAGTGTTTTCACATAATCACTTGAGAAAAAGTTTACCACAATAGGCAAGTTCAACGAGATTCTTTCGATAAGTACTGTTGCGAGTCAGCAAAGCACCTGATCCGCGCGAAACCAAGCAGTCTTCACACAGATTTCATAATCGGCCAAATCAAGAACCGCGAGGCAAAGTCGTGCCTCAAGCAGCAACAGGCCATTCTGGCTCGCAAATCAAATCGTCCAAATCGCTCAATAGCGATTAACTCATTTAGGGAGTTCCCAGTCGGCCAGAACCGGACCGACGGATCCATCAACCGCACAACCAGTGGTCTTGGTCAGCCTGCCAGGAAACAAGTTTTGCCGGAACGTCCAAAGCAGGCTTATTCCCCCGAAGAATAATGCTCCTTCTTCAGCAGATCGGGCCCTCCACCTGCAGCCTTTTCGTATCCCCCTTTTCCCTTCACATACTTTGTGAAGCCCAACTTCTCGAGGTTCTTGTCGCTTAGTTGCTCTTTCTTGTCGTGCTTGCCAAAGCCCTTGGGAATCATGAAACCGGTGACTACCCTTCGTACTGGCTTGCCACTTTCAGGATGAACCGTCAGCGGCTCAGCATGAATCGATTGCATCACTTCAAACTTCTCCCCCAGCGATCCATCGGGCAAGACTTCCGCATAGACATACATCGGCATCTGGCACCTCCTTTATCATCGAACCTACCTGAGAACTCTCTGATAAGCTCCAAGGGCTACTTGCCCTTCTTCTCGATCTTCGCCCACGTATCCTTCAATGTCACCGTGCGATTAAACACGAGTCGCCGTGCTCCACTACCTGAATCGCCAACCGTGTCCTGGTCAACCACAAAGTAGCCCAGCCGCTCAAACTGACATCGCTCCCCCACCTCGGCCTTCGCCAGCGATGGTTCAAGCTTTGCGTGCTGCACCACAACGCACGAAGTGGGATTTAAATAGTCTTTCCAGTCTTCGTCCTCTGGAATCTCTGCGACGTTCTCAATTCGAAACAAGTGATCGTACAGCCGAACTTCTGCATCAATCGCGTGGTTGGCCGATACCCAGTGAATCGTCGCCTTCACCTTTCTGCCATCAGGGGCATCACCCCCACGGGTCGCCGGGTCATAAGTGCACCGCAGTTCGACAATTTCCCCCGTACTCGGGTCCTTTACCACCGATTCACAGCGAATAAAGTAACCCCATCGCAGCCGGACTTCGCGGCCTGGTGCCAGGCGAAAGAACTGCTTAGGGGGATCTTCTTTGAAGTCATCCTGCTCGATATACAGCACCTTCGAAAATGGGACCGTTCTACTTCCCATCGCCGGGTCTTCGGGATTGTTGATGCACTCCAATTTCTCGACCAGGTCATCCGGATAGTTCTCAATCACAACCTTCAGCGGATTCAAAACGGCCATCACTCGCGGCGCCGTCTTATTCAGCTCCGACCGAACCGCGTTCTCTAGTACCACCAGGTCGGTCAGGCCATTGAACCGCGTCACACCAATCGTTTCGCAAAAGTGCCTGATCGCTGCGGGCGGGTAACCACGTCGCCTGACTCCTGCAATCGTCGGCATGCGAGGATCATCCCAACCCCTCACTGCTCCCCCGTCAACCAGTTCCAGCAAGCGCCGCTTGCTCATCATCGTGTAAGTCAGGTTCAACCGCGCGAACTCGATCTGCTGAGGATGATAAATCTCCAGCTTATCAATCAGCCAATCGTACAGTGGGCGATGGTTTTCGAACTCCAGCGTGCAAATCGAATGGGTAATCCCTTCGATCGAATCGCTGTACCCGTGCGTAAAATCATAGAGCGGATACAAGCACCACTTGTCCCCTGTCCGATGGTGGTGAGCATGCCGAATGCGATACAACAACGGATCGCGCATATTCATATTGGGATGAGCCAGGTCGATTTTGGCCCTCAGCACGCAAGCCCCGTCGGGAAACTCCCCTTTCCGCATCCGCTGGAACAAATCAAGGCTTTGCTCAATCGGCCGATCGCGATCAGGGGTTGGAGTTCCCGCTTGATTCAGCGTTCCCCGGGCTGCGCGAATCTCATCGGTGGTCGCGGTATCAACATACGCCAGCCCCAGCTTAATTAGCCGCACCGCATAGTCGTACAGCGTTTCGAAGTAGTCCGACGCGTAATACAGCCCATCCCACTCGAAGCCCAGCCAGCGAACATCTTCCTGGATCGAATCGACGTACTCCACATCCTCTTTGGTCGGATTTGTATCGTCGAACCGCAGGTTGCATTTCCCACCATACTTTTTAGCCAGCCCAAAGTTGAGGCAGATGCTTTTCGCATGCCCCAGATGCAGATACCCATTGGGTTCGGGTGGAAACCTCGTATGAACTCGCCCCTGAAACTTTCCGCTGACCAGATCAGCATCAATGAT
Organism: Planctomyces sp.; assembly: GCA_027483145.1. Classification (GTDB taxonomy): domain Bacteria; phylum Planctomycetota; class Planctomycetia; order Planctomycetales; family Planctomycetaceae; genus JAIXVG01. The sequence goes on along the minus strand of JAIXVG010000124.1, from coordinate 2,559 downwards.
CTCGTGGATAAACGTTCTAGTCCCTGCATCCTCTGACATACGCGTTGGCTTTCCTCAAAACCCACAGATCACTTGGGAAGAAACCTGTTCGGTTCTTCCATGCAATACAGGACCCAGAAATTCGCTGCCGCAAAATGCCGAGTTGGCCTGTTGCCATCGCCACATTCACAACTAACGGCCAAAGCAGCTTTTTCTGGGAAATGCTACCCGTCATCAGTGTAGCAGAAAGGGCCAACGGGGGGTGGCCAAGATAGACCTTGCGCGCCCCAGACAGACGAATGCTGACCTGCACAGCCGTACTTGCTGCCAACCGTAACTTTTGAAACGGCCTCTTACGGTCTATCCGAGAACTCTCTGATGCGAAGTTATCGCACAGTCGAATCAGGGGTTTCGAACAAGCACTACCGGGTTCTCGGATAGGTTCTAATACCGATTCACCGGCTTCAGAGCCGATACCGGACCTTCGCGGTCGGTGTCAATTGCTCCTGGGGCAGCAGGCTCGCCGTGTGGCACTTCCAATAGCTTCACCGGAGCCGATTCGCGTGGCATCACCTTTGCCACACCCGGTGGCCCACCGACAGCGGGCAAGCTCGGCAACGGCGCAACCGTCGTCGCCAGGGGAACCTTCCCTGCATCGACCGCAGGAAGTTGAGCCGTCATGCTCGGCTGAGTCCCCGCTGAACTCGTCTTCAACAGCCGCGCCCTGTACAAAATCAGCGAATTCAAGCTGTGATACAACGGGCCGCAGTCGGCTGGCGTTTTGCGATTATCAATTAGGTCTTTGCTTAACACAGCGGCCGCATTCCGAATCCACGGCTCTTGCAATCGTGACTCTGCCACGCCAATCGACAAAAACTCAAGGGTATGCCCGGTCGTATTCAGTCGCGTATTCAAGTCGTTCGAGAACTTTGGCCCCTGATAAAAGTTAGCCGAAAACGAGCCGTCGCTGTTTTGCAGGCTGCGGGCCACCTCGATGTATTGCTTCACCTTTTGATCTGCTTCAAGCCAGTCACCACGCAACGTGCGACCAGTCGCCAGATACTTATCGCGGGCACGGCTGAGCACAAATAGCCCATGATTGCCCCCGCAGGCTGTTCCGTGCACAGGCGCAGCCGTTTGCGTCTTCACCAACCGCTCGATGCTCCATGCCTCTCCCCTTTGATTGGTCCAAGCCGCATCGGGCTTCAAGTAACGGTTGAGCGCCCACAAGACCCAGGTGATTTCTTCCTGGTCGTTGACCTCCATCATGGTGTTATTCAGCATGTCTAAAATGGTGACCTTCTTGTCGCCCGACACCAACTCAAACGTCACCGGCAGCTCACTCTCAGACAGCAGCGCCAAAAACTGGGCAGGGTGCCCCTCAAAGGCCCACGGCCGCGTAAACGGATGAAACTTGGCCCCGTGCGGCGTCACCAAAATCAACTTTCGACCATCAAACACCGGATCAGCCGTGGCGACCCAATCGATGGCCCCCACCTTTTGATCGCCCAGCTTCAACTTGAAGTTCTGGTGAAGCGCGAGGATGCCGTGAAAAATCTGCCACGGGCTATGCACATTCGCCGTTAAGTGACGCTGACTGGTCACTTCAATCGCTTTCGTCAATTGGTCGATCAGCGGGTCACTATTGGGGGCGATTTGCTCCCCCATCACCCCTGCAGGCTTCGGTTGAAGCGTACCCGGTGCGTTACTGGAAGCGGTACTTGGCAAAATCGTGGGACCAGTCCCCTCGATCGGCCCACCCCCTGTTCCCATGTTGTTGCTTGGCAGCGGACGGGGCTCCGAAGAAAGGGCCAGGCGAATCGTAGAGATCCCCTCCCCACTGACGATTTCACCTGCAATCAGCTCGATCTCAGGTTCTGCCAAACCCGGCGCAGGCAAACGTTCCTGCTCGGCCGCCTCCCCTCGAATAGGCTGTTTGGTAATACGTGCCCGGCCGACAAAACTCTTCGGGGCAGCCGAAGAGCCGTCGTCACCTTCGGCTGAAACCGCCGACGAGATGCCCACACACGAAATCACACTCGCAAGGACAAATCTCAGTGACCAAGTTCGATAAGTAAGCAGGCATTCCATTGGCCCGGTAAATTCCTACTAGATAACAACTTGCGCCGGTAGCCTCCATTGCCACCAGCTCCCATGACACAGAGCAACGTCGTTCTCCATGGCGTACCCGATTTCCAACTTTGCGGCTAGCCAGATTCCGACTGGAAATCAAAGTCAGGAATCAAGCTAATTCGTCATTCCAAAGCAGGCTTGCCACTGTCACTGCAAGCCAACCCTCTCCACCCGACTTCGCTCATGCAGCCATGACGACACTAACACCCGGTCGGCCCCTGCCGAAATCGCTCGCTCGATATCCGCAGCCTGCCGCACTCCCCCTCCTCCGATGAGTTCACTATTCGGGTATTGGCGGCGAATCTCGGCCAACAGTCCCAATTGGCTCCCCCCGGTCCCCATTCCCACATCAGCCAGGTCGAGGACAATGAGGCTCGAAATCCCCACCTCCAGCACTTGCTTCACGACCTCCAATGGTTGCCAGCTCGTTCCCTGACTAGCCGGCCG